>CAUJJV010000159.1 GCA_963205375.1 Pseudomonadota bacterium | reverse complement strand
CTCGTGGAGCTGGTTGATCGTGCTGCAGAAGTAGTTGTGGCAGAAGACACACCAGCAGCATAAGTAGGTTATAATTCAGATCTTGACGCGGAGTGGAGCAGCCTGGTAGCTCGTTGGGCTCATAACCCAAAGGTCGTTAGTTCAAATCTAGCCTCCGCAACCAATAGATACGTGGAATTCCACGACAGCAAAGGCTCACTTCGGTGGGCCTTTTTTGTTTTCTGATTGGGCTATATTTAGTTCGAAAGCTAGCGCGACAACGGCTGCTGGCACTTGTATGTATGGCATTTCAGGTCAACTGACTATGCAATAGGCATAGCCGATCTCTGACCTTATCCGCTATATTGGGGTCGGGTCGCCGATCTGGAGCCAGATTCCGATACGTCAAACAACACCAGCCGGAACAAGGTTCTCTGATGTCAAACACCATTCCAGAAGAATCGCCAGAGCGCGAACTGACCGACGCCAGTCTGCGCGAGGAGCGCGAAAAAGCAGATCGTGAGATGACTGCGAACCGGGAAGCCGCAGAAAAGCGTGCGGATGCGATCGTGGAACATGCGCGGGAAAATGCCGACGCCATTTTGGTCGCCGCCCGCGAGAGGGCGGACGGGAGCGCGGACGCTAACGTTCCGCGCCAAGTGCAGACCGCGATTGCAGAGAATCGGGAGGTCGAAGACGAAGCCCTGCGCGATGAACGTGCCGCTGCAGACAGCAGAGTGCGCCAGGAGCGCGACGCAAGGGCCCGTATGCTGACCCGGATCTTGCCGCTTGAGCGCGATGCCACCGATCAGTATCTGCTCACCGAACGCGCACGCTCCGACGACGCACTGGCCACCAGGGACGATTTTCTTGGCATGGTTTCGCACGATCTGCGCGATCTGCTGAACGGAATCGTGGTGAGTTCGCAGTTCCTTGCAGAAAAACTGGAGAAACACATCGATCGCGATAAGTTTTTGCTAGAGACTACACGTATCGCGCGCTACGGTGCACGTATGAACCGGCTCATCGGCGACCTGGTGGATGTTGCCAGCATCGATGCCGGCAAACTAGCCATGCAAGTTGTCCAGGGTGATGTCGCGTTACTGGTAGTCGAAGCGGTGGATGCCCTGCAAAACATGGCATCTGCAAGGGGTGTGTCCCTCGTGGTGCAGGATGTACAGGAGCCTTGTCTGGCTAAGTTTGACCACGATCGTATGTTGCAGGTACTCGCCAACCTGATTGCCAATTCCATCAAGTTTACTCCGCGGGGCGGCTTTATCCGCGTGCACTGCCAACGCGTGGGAGCGTCACTTGAATTTTGCGTGGACGACACTGGAGAAGGAATCCCAGCAGCGATGTTGGAGGCCATATTCGAGCGGTTTTGGCAGGTTGGCAAGAACGACCGGCGTGGGCTGGGCTTGGGTTTGTATATCTCTCGGTGCATCGTAGAGGCGCATGGTGGCCACATACGTGCGGAAAGCAGCCCGGGCCAGGGGACTCGGATGTATTTCACTCTACCCGCGAATGTTCGGTAAGTGAGGCGATGCCCGGCGGCACCAGCCGGGATCCCCTTAAAAAGGAAAGGCCCCTAGGTGGGGCCTTTCCTTAAAGTAGCGATCAAACGCGATGCGCTCAATCAACGGGGGCTATTCATTGACATTTCGGAGAGCACACTGCTTGTGATTTTCCAACCAGCTTGCGTGTCATCATCTCCGAGCGGGGTCGATGTTTTCCACACAGAAAACAGGACATCGTTGATTTTCCAGGGACTGACGAGGTGACAAAGGGGGACCCGCCAACCTTGGATTTGTACCGTAATCCGTCGTCCAGTATCGTTGTCTTGCTCGAAGGTTTGCTCATGCCGCTATTTTACTTGACTCGCCAGGCCATTGATTTCAGCGCAGCGACCTGTATGTCGATTATCCAATCAGTCAGTCATCCACACCAAACAACCCACTGAGCTTTCTCGCTCCATCTGGAGCGGATCTGGCAGTTGTTGGGGTCCCTTTCGGATACTCATCCGCAATCCGCTCCTCCCAGTAGCTGGCTGGATTGGGCGCACTACACAGACGTCTATACACTTCTTGCGGAACGTGTTTGTAGGCGAGTATGGCCTTGGTGTCCCAATGTAAATCCAACTGGCGCGAAACGGGATCGTAGTAGGCCAGCCTGATGCGACCGCTGGTGAAAGTTGTTGTGAACATATTCGTCAGACTCAGTGGAAAGTAGCCCTCGCACACTAGGTAATTTTGAAAACAGTCAGTGTTCTCCTGGAGGCTGTCTTTTCTTCATATGCTGCCCATTGCTTGATACCCTTGACCAGGACGGATGTGCTGACATCTTTCACCGGAGTTTTCGCTTTAAGCTTGCTGGTCACCCAATCCTGAATGTGCGGAAATGTGCTTCCATGCGTACCCGTTGGAACGAGCAATTCCTTGCCCGCCACCATGCCGGCTGATCGAACCGTGAGCTCAGTTGCAGGCATATGGGTACTCCCCTCTTGGCGTGGTGAATTGTCTAGGCAACATAGACAAGAAAGCACAGAAAATGGCAAAAGCTACCCCCCAATACGAAAAGATGCCAGATCCCATGAAAGTGTTTGCGCCGCTCGTCGTGGAGATAAAAGAAAATTCCAGCACTGTAGATGACACCACCTGCCACCAGCCAGGCAAGTCCAGCGACAGGCATCGCCTGTGTCAGCGGTTTGATGGCAACCAGTACCAGCCATCCCATGAGGATGTACAGCACCATCGAGAGGCGCCGGGTGCGCTTCCCCAAAGTCATTTCCTGGGCGATACCAAAGAGGGCCAGTCCCCAACTCAAACCAAACAGGGTCCAGCCCCAGGGACCCTGCAAGGTCACTAACGCGATGGGGGTATAACTGCCCGCGATCATCAGATAGATGGAGTTGTGGTCCATTTTCTGGAGAATGGTCTTGGCCCGACGATTCTTGATGCTGTGATAGATGGTGGACATGCCGAACAGCAGCACCAGCGTAAACCCATAAATGCCAAAGCTTACGACTTTCAGCACGTCTTTTTGCAGGATAGAGATGGTCAGCAAAATGGACAGGCCTGCAATGGCAAGCGCAGCCCCGACGAGGTGCGTGATGCTGTTCAGTCTTTCTCCAGGATACATGGTCGCCTCTTTGGAGTTTGTGTACACCCGCCGTCCAGCATCAAGAACGATGCAAAGGGTCTGGATCAGGGACAGCGCATTACACCATTGGCCAGTGGTGCACGGCACTGGGAGGCTTCTCTAAAGACAGTTCGCGTTCAGCGGAATTGGGTGGAGCGGATCAGCCCCTCCTGGCTCACGCATGCCACCAGACGACCGTCGTGGCTGAAGATGTTTCCGCGGTTCAGGCCGCGTGCATGGCCTGCGCTGGGACTGTCGCAGACATAGAGGTGCCAGTCATCCATCCGGAAATCACGATAGAACCACATGGCGTGGTCCAGACTGGCTGTCACCATCTCCGGCTGGTAGTAAGTTACCCCATGGGGTCGCAGGCAGGTGCTCAGCAGACTGAAGTCGGAGGCATACGCAAGAAGGCACTTTTGCAGCGCTGCATTCCCCGGAACGGGACCGGCGGCGCGGAACCAGATGTGCTGGAACGGCTCTTTCCTGTCCGGGAACTGCGGGTCAACGGGTTCGACAGGGCGCAACTCAATGGCAAATTCGTGGGCGACCAAATGCTCGCTCGACGTTGGTATCAGCTCCGGCACGGGACGCGCACTGGTCACTGCAAGGGGGACCGCTTCCGGTGGAGGTACGACAGGCATTGCAATCTGGTGGTCAAAGCCGGCCTCATCGACCTGGAATGAAGAGGAGAGGATCAGAATGGCCTTGCCATCCTGGGATGCGGTCACTCTGCGAACACTGAAGCTGGCACCATCACGGATGCGGTCTACGTTGTAATGAATGGGAATGCGGGGATCTCCGCCGCGAATGAAATAGGCATGCAGCGAGTGCACATCACGATCCTCACAGGTGTTGCCCGCTGCAACAAGCGCCTGCCCCAGAATGTGCCCGCCGAACAGGTTGCGAAAGCCCAGGTCCAGACTCTGTCCCACGTAATGGTCAGGGTCCATGCGGTCCAATTCGAACAGGCCAAGCAGTTGCTGAAGGGCGGCTCCCTGCGCGGAATGAGGAACACTGGGTGTGTTCGTGTCTTGTAGTTGCATCTGGATTCAATATATGGGAACTGATGCGCCAATTGTAAGAAGCGCGTTGGTGTCATGAAGGCGTGCGCGGGCAACGCGAATACACTGGAGTCGCACTATGACTGACATCACACCTACGCGGGAGCGTCTGGCAAAGCCAGCGCTGGAATACCCTTTTGCCCAGGCGCCGGAAGCCGGAAAGACGCTCGAAGTCGCCAGAGGCGTGTTCTGGGTCCGCATGCCACTGCCGATGACACTGGATCACATCAACATCTGGGCACTGGAGGATGGTGATGGCTGGACTGTCGTGGATACCGGAATGCGCACAGACGATACGCTGGCAGCCTGGCGAACGCTGTTTGCGGGTGCCACTGACAAGCGGTCACTCAAACGCGTCATTGGCACGCACATGCATCCCGACCACATCGGGATGTCGGGGTGGTTGACCCGCAAATTCCATTGCCGCCTGTGGATGACACAGCTGGAGTATTTGAACTGCCGCGTGTTGACCGGTGATACCGGCCGCGAAGCGCCCGAGGAAGCTGTCGCGTTTTACCAAAAAGCGGGTTGGGGTCAGGGGGCCATAGAAAACTACCAGGCCCGTTTTGGGAATTTTGGCAAGCACATCCACGCCCTGCCAGAGAGCTATCGCCGCATACAGGATGGGGAAGACATCCCGATCGGAGACAGCTCCTGGCGCGTCATCGTTGGCAGAGGGCACTCCCCGGAGCACGCCTGTCTCTACTCCTCCGAACAGAAGGTATTGATTTCCGGTGACCAGGTGCTGCCCAGAATCTCATCGAACGTATCCGTCTACCCGACCGAGCCGGATGCCAATCCCATGCACGAATGGCTGGAGACTCTGAAAAAAATCAAGGAGGAAGTGCCTGACGACGTGCTGGTACTACCTTCCCACAACGAGTGCTTCAGGGGCCTGCATGCGCGACTGGATTACCTGGCCATGGCACAGGAACGCACGTTGGACCGTCTGCGCAAGACGCTCAAGGAGCCCAGAAGGGCCATCGATGTCTTTGTTGCGCTCTTCGGGCGAAGCATCGACGAAACCGACGGCGGGTTGTTGAACCTTGCCACGGGGGAGTCGATTGCCTGCCTGAACTACCTCTTGCACCGTGGCGAAATCACCCGTCAGGCCGACAACGAGGGAGTGGTCTGGTACCAGATCCAGCTGGACAGGCAGGCAACCTGAATACACCCGCGACAGGTCCGCTTTCAGGTCTCGATGGCGTCAGGCAAAGCAATCTGCTGGTTGGTGCTGTACTGGTAGTCGTGAAAGATATGCTCCGCACTGAGCTCCTGGTAACTGCCATCGGCAAGGCGGCGCGTTGTATCTTTCAGTCGGTAGGTGGTGCTGCCACAGGTCCAGCAGTTGTAGTTGCGCATGTGGGTGCACAGGCAGGTCTTGTCCATCACCGAGATGTTTTTCCCATCCGGATGCAGGGCAATCTGTTCGTTGTACGCCGTGATGTAGGCGCATCCGCCTGACCCGTCCAGAAGGTAGCCGTACGCTTCGCAGTTGGGGCGAATGCCTGCGCCAATGGCGGGTGTGTTGCGCAGCATGCGCATCGGGTAGCCAGTGGGGGAGATGGTGTTGACAATGATGTCCTCTTCACTCGCCCGGAAATACTCCTGCTTCACCTTGGAGGGGAGGCCGCATTCATTGGCAACTGTGAACCTGGTGGCCACCTGCAATCCGGCTGCACCCAGCTCCAGAAAAGACACGGCATCGCTGCCGGTGAAGATGCCTCCCGCAGCAATCAGCGGAATTTCAAGCTGTTCGGTCTTCAGGAACTGGAGTATTTCTCCCACGATAGTCGCCAGATCGTATTGCGCCCAATCCATGCCAAAGCCCAAGTGCCCACCGGCCAATGGACCTTCAACCACCACAAAGTCGGGCAGGCGGGAAAGGCGAGCGGTCTTGCGAAGAAACAATTGCAAAGCGCGCACCGACGACACAATGATGCCCAGCTTGGCATCGCGAAAGCGGGGGTGATCTGCCATCAGGGCAAATGAACCCAGATGGAGCCCCGCGCTGAGCGTGATGCCGTCAATGCCCGCGTCCAGCGCCGAATTGAGCCTGACCTGCAATGTCTCCTTCGGCCCGTTCATGGTGAGCTTTTCCATGCAGTTGATGAAAACCATGCCGTCGCCACGTTTGGCCTCCATGGTGTGGCCTACATGCAGCTTGGTGGCTTCCGCAAGGCGGCCCAAATCAAACTGCACAATGCTCTTGTCCGAGTTGTCGATGTTGTGCTTGTAGAACTTGGTCTTTTCCTTCACGAATTCCGTGTCAAACCGCCGATCCGATACGTCCTGCACCATGGCGTCTGAAATATGGCCTATGCCACCTAGCCGTGCGGCTTCAAGGGCCAGCTCCGCGGTGGAGATATCCACGCCCATTCCACCAATAATCAGTGGCACCAATTCTTTGTTGCCTAACTTGAGGCGGAAATCATCTACTCGTTTCATCGCTATCCCCTTTGGGCGCAAGTATTAACCAAACCGCCACGTTTTTTCACCGCAATGGCAATTACCCATGCGCGGAGTACAAAATGGCAAGAATCATTGAAATTGTCATCAATCTGCCATGCTTTGCTACCAGACCATTCCCGTAACCGCCTTCCAGCAGAACTGCTCTCTGGTGTGGTGTGACCAGACGCGGCGGGCTGCCGTCATTGATCCGGGTGGAGATCTGGACGTGATTTTGAACCAGGTGGCTGAACGGGAGCTTTCGCTGGAGGCCATTTGGTTGACGCACGCACATATTGACCATGCGGGCGGGACAGGTGAGCTTTCGCGTCGACTCAATATCCCCATTGTCGGACCCCATAAGGCAGACCAGTTCTGGATTGATGCGTTACCCAAGCAAAGTGCCATGTTCGGTTTTCCGGCAGCGCAGTCCTTCCAGCCAACGCAATGGCTGGAAGATGGTGACACCGTGACTGTCGGGCAGAGTTCTCTGCAGGTACGCCACTGCCCCGGTCATACGCCGGGCCATGTGGTATTCCATTCGGCGGAGGCAAAGCGTGCTTTTGTGGGTGATGTCCTGTTTGCAGGATCCATTGGGCGCACCGATTTCCCCCAGGGCGATCTGGATACGTTGTTGGACAGTATCCGCTCCCGGCTTTGGCCTATGGGTGACGAAACCGTGTTCATTCCGGGACATGGTCCCGAAAGTACTTTTGGACGGGAACGCCGGACAAACCCCTACGTGTCAGATATTTGACTGACGGCTCCCCCACTTTGGACCGGCAGGTTACCCTTAACGCATGGCAAAAAAATATTCCTTATCCACCAAACTGGTTGCCATCGGTGCCATCCTTCTGATCGTGGCATTGACTTCGATTGGGTTGACCCTGTGGGTGACCTGGCAACTGGAAGGCGGAGCTGCTGCGGTTAACGAGGCAGGCCGCATGCGCATGCAGTCCTGGCGGCTGGCCAGTACCGCCCAAGCCAACCCTTCCACGGAGGCGGTGCAAGAACTGGTTGCTAAATTTGATGCCAGCCTGGCATTGCTGAAAGAGGGTGATCCCAGCAGACCGCTGTTTGTTCCCTGGGATGACAATGTCCGTGCGCGGTTTGAATCCGTCAGTCGTTTGTGGGCTGAGCAGCGCAGTCGCTGGACCGGAACGCGTCCACCAACAGCGCAGGAGTCACTTCAAGCAACCACCGAGTTTGTGGACGCCATTGACGGTCTGGTATCTGCGATTGAACAGCAGATGTCGCGACTGACAGCGATCCTGAACCTGTTTCAGTTCGTCATGATGGCCCTGGCGATTGCGGGCGCAGTCATCATGCTGTACACCGGCTATCTCTACGTCATCAACCCGCTGGCCAACTTGCAGCAGGGGTTGCGCAAGATTGAATCGGGCGATTTTTCGACGCGCATCGAAATGGAGGCTCTGGACGAATTCGGCGTGGTGGCGCTTGGCTTCAATGGAATGGCCGGTAAATTGCAGACAATGTACGACGGCCTGGAGGCGCAGGTCGAAGCCAAAACGCGGCGCATTGAAGCCCAGCGCGCGCGCATTGAAACCCTGTACGAGGTCAGTGCATTTCTTGCCAGTGCCAATACCATTCAGGAACTTTCCCAGGGGTTTGCACAGCGGGTGCGCAAGGTGCTCAATGCGGACGCCGTTGCCGTGCGTTGGTCGGACGAGGCCAACCAGCGGTACCTCATGCTGGCATCGGACTGCTTTCCTGAGGAAATGGTCGCAGAGGAACGCAGTCTGCTTGCCGGGGCCTGTGCCTGCGGCAGCCTGAAATCGGATGCCCGTACGCGGGTCATTCCCATCCTCAGCCATGAAGCCGCCCCCATGCGCAATTGTGTCCGTGCGGGATATGAAAGCGTGGTGAGTGTTCCTGTGCGGTTACAGCAGCGGCTGATCGGTGAAATTGATCTTTTTTTTCGCACCACACTGCAGCTCACACCGGATGAAGTGGAACTGCTGGATGCGCTGGCCAGCCACCTCGCGAGCGCATTGGAAGGACTTCGCGCCGCTGCGCTGGAGCGTGAGGCCGCTGTGGGGGAAGAGCGTGCTCTGCTCGCCAGGGAATTGCATGACTCCATCGCCCAGTCATTGGCGTTCCTGAAAATTCAGGTGCAGTTGTTACGCAATGCGTCCCAGAAAGCCCAGCCAGACCAAGTGAAAACAGCATTGGATGAGCTGGATGCCGGTTTGCGCGAGAGCATCGGTGATGTCCGTGAACTGCTGGTTCATTTCCGGACCCGAACCAATACCGATGACATTGAGGCTGCGCTGCAGGAGACGCTGCAGAAATTCAAGCAGCAGACAGGGTTGCCAACGTTGCTCCAGATCAAAGGCGAGGGCTTGCCATTGCCCGCAGATGTGCAGGTGCAAGTACTGCATGTGGTGCAGGAAGCCTTATCCAACGTGCGTAAACACGCGGAAGCCACGCATGTCAATTTGGAGGTGGTCAAGGGCTTGCACTGGAGTTTTGTCGTCAGAGACAACGGGCGTGGTTTCGCCGTGCTGGACGAACATGGGGAAAGCCACGTGGGAATGAAAATCATGCATGAGCGTGCAGCACGCATCGGGGCCAAGGTTTCGGTGCTGTCGGTTGCTGGGCAGGGAACCACCGTCACGCTGACGTTGCCTGCGCACCCGGTTTCCGGAACTGGCGTGGGTACCGCGGGCCTGAATCTGGAAGAGCTGCTTGCCACGGGCAATTCTCTCGACAATAAGCCGCTATGAAGTCCATCAAGCTCTTGGTCGTTGACGACCACACACTGTTTCGCCGCGGGCTGATCGCCCTGCTTTCTCAGGACGAACGTCTCGAAATCGTTGGAGAAGCAGGCGATGTGGGGGAGGCGCTGCGAGGTGCGGGCCGTTATGCCCCCGATGTGATTCTGCTGGATAACCACCTGCCTGGTGTGCGGGGAGTGGACGGAATCCCAGCACTGAAAGAGGCCTATCCCGGGGCACACGTTCTGATGCTCACGGTGAGCGAGAACGAAGAAGATCTGGCGGCTGCCATGCATGCGGGAGCCGACGGCTATCTTCTAAAGACGGTCGAGTCCGACCAGTTGTGCGACTCCATTGTCAAAGTCATGGGTGGCGCGAGTGTGATCAGCCCCGAGATGATGACCAAATTTGTCACGGCTTTCCGTGCAAAGGTGGGTGGTCAGGAGGCGGTGGCCGGAGTTCACGGGGACGCGCCAGCTCCAGCGGAAGACCTTGCCCTGGAGTCGCTCTCTGGGCGGGAGCGGGAGATTCTGGTCCTGATAGCGCGTGGGGACAGCAACAAAGTCATCGCCCGGGAGCTGGATATTGCGGAGACCACGGTCAAGGTGCATGTGCAGCACATCTTCCGCAAGCTGAATCTGACTTCCCGGGTGCAAGTGGCCGTTTACGCTGCCGCACGGGGGTTGGGTTGATGCAGGTCAACCTCTCCTGATTTTTCCCAGACACTACTACTTCGGTAGTAGGTTGCGTCGGGGTGGACTACTTCCTTTCAGGTAGTTACCATGCGCCAAAGGTGGATATTCAAAACCACCCAAAACACCTAGGGAAGGTCTGCAAAACCCATCCAGTTGATGGCTGATTGGGGCGACACTACGTTTATGAAACAAAGCACCCTTGCAACTGCTGGATTTGGGCTTGTTACCAAGCGCACGCGCAAACGCGTGTTTCTCGACGAGATGAATCTCGTAGTGCCGTGGACGGAGTTGGTGAATCTGATTCAGCCGTTTGCATCCAGCGGAACAACAGCCAGAGGTGGGCGCCCTTCGTTTCCTGTTGAGACCATGTTGCGCATTCACTTCCTGCAGCAATGGTTTGGCTTGAGCGACCCGGCCATGGAAGAAGCCCTGCACGACATCTCGTTGTACTGCGAATTTGCGCGTCTTGACCCCGGTGCCATGCGCTTGCCCGACGAGACCACCATCCTGCGGTTCCGCCATTTGCTTGAAAAGCACAACCTGAGCATTCAGTTGCTGGCCACTATCAACGCCACCCTTGCCACCAAAGGTTTGATGCTCAAGACCGGAACGGTGGTGGATGCGACCTTGATTGCCGCGCCCAGTTCCACCAAGAACAGCAGCGGCGAGCGTGACCCCGAGATGCACCAGACCAAGAAGGGCAACCAGTGGCACTTCGGCATGAAGGCCCATATTGGCGTGGACGCCGAATCCGGCCTGGTGCACACCGTCATCGGAACAGCGGCCAACGTCAACGATGTGACCCAAGGTCACGGCCTACTTCATGGAGAAGAGTCGGTGGTGTTTGCCGATGCGGGATATCAAGGTGCTGCCAAGCGGCCCGAAGCCACGGACGTGGAATGGCAAGTAGCGATGCGGCCAGGCAAGCGCCGCGCACTAGACAAGAATTCCCCCTGGGGAAGTTTGCTGGACAAGGCCGAGCAACTGAAGGCCAGCGTACGCGCCAAGGTAGAGCATCCGTTCAGGGTTCTGAAATGCCAGTTCGGATTCACCAAGGTGCGCTACAGGGGGCTGGCCAAGAACACGGCGCAACTGATGACGCTGTTTGCGCTGAGCAATTTGTGGATGGCCAGAGGCACGCTGTTGCAAAGGGCCAAGGCATGAGTGCGCCTGCAATGCGGCACCGGCCCCAAAGCGGCCTGAAATGGTTGCGAATCAGCGGCAATATGCGCCGAAACTCTCTGAAACCGAGTTGCCTGTTTCGTGAATAGGTTTTTAACCCTCA
>CAUJJV010000158.1 GCA_963205375.1 Pseudomonadota bacterium | reverse complement strand
GCAAAGAAATGGCGGCCGCTGACCAGCATGTCGCTGGAGATGGCCAGCTGCATGCCGGGCTGGGGCTGCAGCAGGGCACAGTCGTCGCCCACACCCAGCGCGGCCTTGCGCACCGGGCGCTTGAAGTAGCGCGCAATCAGTTCGAATTCGCCCATTTCCGCCATGGCGTTCAGTTCCCGTCGCGGCCGGGCCAGAAAAAGCTCAGCGGTGCCTGGCGCAGGCGCTGAAGTACCGCGCGCTGGATGCGCGTGCGGCCCACGCCGGTGACGTTGTGCGCCCGCAGCGCAACCCGAAAAGCCAGGTAAAAACTCACGCCCACATTGAGAACACCAATCAGGGGAACGCTGGCCACGGCCCACCACAGGGCGGGCATCTTCACCACGTCCCAGCCCAGGCTGGCGCAGGCCGCACCCAGTTGTCCGGCAGACAGGGTGACGTGGCGCACATCCAGGCTGGGGCCCAGAAACGCGAGGATGGGAGGCACCAGACCGAGCATGAAGCCCAGCGAGATATTGGCGGCCAGGCCCGAGATGTTGTGGCGCATGAAGTGGGCCCAGCGGTCGGCCCGCGCTGGCCCCAGCAGCCCCGTGATGCGCGGGTTGTAGCGGATGGCCGAGTCCAGCCGGTGCAGCACAAACCAGTTTTCCACCCAGCCCGCCAGAATGCTGCTGGCAAACAGCAGTACGCCGGTGAACGCCGCAAACAGCAGCGACGGGCCCAGCAGGGTGAGCGAGTGCAGTACATAGTGCGCCTGCTCTTCGGTAATCATGGGCCGGCCCAGTCCAAAGTACATGGCTACCGACAGCGCAATCGCGACTGGAAACACCACTGCCACATTGCCAATGACCGCCGCGACCTGCGAGCGCACCAGATGGGTGACCTCGTCCACAAAAGCGCCCAGGGCCTGCGTGTCGGCAATGTCCTTGAGTTTGGCGGCCATGGCCGGGGCCGTCATGGCGGGCTGTTTGGTCGCCAGGGTGAAGTGCAGCAACTGGATGACGACAAAGCTCAGTGCGTAGACTACCCCCGACCAGAAGCCGTACCAGAACGCCGAGAGCCCCAATGCCATCACGCCGAACTTCATGGCTGTGGTCAGCGCCGTGAGTGCGCCGCCGCCCGCCGCGTTGTGCAGCATGGTGCGGTACTCGGCACGGGTGCGGGTGATGTAGTGCTCGCCGGTTTCGCTGCTGCGCTCGGCCACTTTGGCCGCCAGCAGCGACGAGTTGGACGCCACCAGCGCGCCAATGCTGCGTTGCTCCTGGCTCACGCTGGCCAGGTGCGAGAGCAGGCGCGCGCTGGCACGGTGGCTGTCGTCATCGAACAGGCAGTCCAGCAAGGCGCGCACCCGCAGTACACGCTCGCGCAGCTGGCGCAGGCGGAACACCAGATCCATCGAGATGCCATGTGCGTCCAGGTGGGTGTACACCGACGCGGCCGCATGGCGGCAGGCATCGAGCTGGGTACGAAAGTGCAGCACGGCTGCCTCGGTGTCCTGGCCAGCCATCCAGGCATCGCACACCGCGTCCAGGTCGGCCGCCAGGGTGTGGAAGGGGCTGGCATCCTGCGCGGGGTTGCGCATGCGCAGGCGTATTTCCGTGGAAAAACCGGTGGCCCGAATCTGGCTGGTGCAAAACGTCATGGCGTCCAGCAGGGTGCTGTGCCAGTAAGTCAGGCCGGGGCGCAGTGTGGCGTTGTGTCCTGTAGCTGGCGTGCTCAGGAGTCGGGCCAGGCGCTGCAGTGTGGGTGTAGGCAGGGCCGCCAGCCATTGGGCATCGTGTGCGTCGTTCAGCACCAGTCCGAACAATTCCGAGGCATCGGCGGTCTCCGGCGTGGCAGGCAGCAGTTTTTGGTGCAGGCGGTCGACCAGCTCACTCACAAACGCATTGCGCGAGCCAAAACCGTAGTCGGACAACAGGGTGCTGCCGTCGACCGTCTCCACCACGGCGCGCCACCATGCCTGCAGCGTTTCGGTGGTTTGCGGGCGGGCATCCAGCACGTCCAGCAGCAGATCCACGCGGGCCACGGCGGCTTCGGGGGTGCGGTTGTCGCCACGTATCCATTGCATCAGGGCGATCAGCCAGAGGTGCCGCTCCACCAGATTCGCTGCGGGATCGAGCGTCTCCAGCAGGGTGGAAATATCGCCGGATGCCGTGCGTGTGGCCATCAGTGCAGCGTGCGCGGGCCACCCGTGCCGGACTGGCCGCTGAGTGCGTCCAGTACGAACATGGGAATGTCGGCATCGAATTTTTCACCATCCTCGGCCACGCAGAAGAAACTGCCGTGCATGGTGCCGGTGGGGGTGCGCAGACGTGTACCACTGGTGTACTCGAACGCCTGGCCAGGTTTGAGCAGGGGCTGCTGACCCACCACGCCCAGGCCCTTGACCTTGTCGGTGTGGCCATTGGCGTCGTTCACGTTCCAGGTGCGGGAGATCAGCTGCGCTGTCACATCACCCGTATTGGTGATGGTGATGGTGTAGGCGAAGACGTACTGGTCCTCGTCGGGTGCGGATTGGTCGGGGAGGTATTCGGGAACCACTTCCACCGTGAATTGGTACTTGGCCATGGGCGCCATCCTACCTGCGAAAATGCGCTATCTGAAACCCCCACCGGAAAGCCCCTGCCATGACCTACCGCATTGCCCCCTCCATCCTGTCTGCCGACTTTGCCCGCCTGGGCGAGGAGGTCAAAAACGTGATCGCTGCCGGGGCCGACTGGATCCACTTTGACGTGATGGACAACCACTATGTGCCCAACCTCACATTCGGTCCCATGGTCTGCCAGGCCCTCAAACCCCATGCTAAAACCGCTGCGGGCGTGGCCGTGCCCATCGATGTGCACCTGATGATCTCGCCGGTGGATGCGCTGGCCGGCGCCTTTGCCGACGCGGGGGCCGACCTGATCAGCTTCCACCCCGATGCTTCCGGCCACGTCCACCGCAGCATCCAGGCCATCAAGAGCAAGGGGGTCAAGGCAGGACTGACCTTCAACCCCGCCGAACCACTGGATGTGCTGGACTGGGTGATTGACGACATCGACCTGGTGCTGATCATGAGCGTCAACCCCGGTTTTGGCGGCCAGAGCTTTATCGATTCCGCCCTGCGCAAGATCGAAGACGTGCGCAAGCGCATTGACGCGTGCGGCAAGGACATTCGTCTGGAGGTGGATGGCGGCATCAAGACCGACAACATCCGCCGCGTGGCCGATGCGGGTGCCGACACGTTTGTGGCCGGTAGCGCCATCTTTGGCAAGCCGGATTACAAGGCCGTGGTGGATGCCATGCGCCTGCAGCTCGCGGCTTAAAAGCCGGATTCCAGCGATTCTTCGGGCTGGTGGGGTGCATCCAGGGGGAAGGTCAGCGTAAAGCAGCTGCCCTGGCCTGGTGTTGAGTCTACGGTCAGGCTGCCACCGAGTGTGGCGGTCGCCAGCCGGTACGAGATCGACAGGCCCAGACCCGAGCCTCCCTGGCCCAGGCGCGTGGTGAAGAAGGGGTCAAACACCCGGTGGCGGACTGGGTCCGTCATACCCACACCATCGTCGTTGACCGTCAGTACCACTTGTGCTTGCCGCCCAGTGCCCTCGACCGTGGCGGAGATGGCGATGTTGCCGCCCGCGCGGCCTGCAAATGCATGCAACACGGCGTTCTGGATCAGGTTGGTCAGAATCTGGCCAACGGGGCCGGGAAAGCTGTCGCATGGCACATCCGCCGGGATGCTGCGCGCAACCTGAATGTTCGTTTTGTGCATGCCCGGCATCATCGAGGTGACGATGTCGTTGACCAGGTCATGGAGGTCAAAAGTGCGGCGCCGCTCCGAGGTCCGGTCGATGGCGACCTGCTTGAAACTCTTGATGAGTTCGCCGGAGCGCAGGGCCGAGCGGGAGATCAGGTCCGACATGTCTTCCAGCCGGTCCAGAAACTGGGTCAGTGTGGAGCGTTTGAGATCACCTCTTTCGACCGCTGCCTTGAGTTCAAGCACTTGCCCATGCAGTGTGCTGGCCACGGTCAGCGTGTTGCCAATCGGCGTATTGAGCTCGTGGGAAATGCCGGCCACCATGGCACCCAGTGATGCCAGCTTTTCTGCCTGCACCAGTTCTTCCTGGGTCGCTGTGAGGTCCCGCACGGTCTGGCTCAGTTCGGCGGTGCGCTGGGCCACACGCTCTTCCAGCACATCCTGCACGGCACGCTGGGCGGCTTCCGCGGCTACTCGGTCACTCTGGTCATGCAGCGTGGTGACAAACCGCTGCTGTCCGCCAAATTCCACGGGAGCGATGTAGATCAGGAATGGCTTTCTGTCGCCCTGCCCATCCTGCAGCAGCAGGGGCATGCCATCCACCCGGCCGGATTGGGACAGCTCTGTGTAGATCTTCTTGCGGTCCTGGGCGTTGGTCCAGATGCCAACCTCTTCCGCTGTTTTGCCCATGACCTCGTCGCGTTGGCGTCCGTAGAGCGCCAGCCAGGCGTCGTTGACGGCAATGATGCGGCCTTCCTGGTCGTTGGTGCTTGAAGGCAGGGGGTTGGCGCGGAACAATGCCGAGAAGCGCTCTTCCGACTGCCGTAGCTCATCCAGCCGACGCGTCTGTTCCCGGGTCAACTCGGTCACGCGGGTGAGGTGCTGGCTGAAGCTTCGAATGGCGCCCATGGACACCAGCAAAGCGAGTGCCATGGAGGGCAGGACGATCAGTCCGTGGCCTACGGAGGTGCGGACAACCTGGGGTGGTGTGTAGCCATACTGTTCGGCAATGAGCATTCCGATGATTTCAAGTGCAATCACCAGACAGATCGCTGTGGCGGTGCGTACCCCGATGAGCCAGGCCGCCACCATGCACACGGCCGGCATGAACATCAGTGCCGGGGTGCGCACTCCGGCGACAAGAAAGCATTGCGCTGCGATGGCCAGAGTGGCGCCCCACAAGAGCAACTGAATGGCACTGCGCAGCATGTGGTGTTGCGCCAGCATGTAGGCACCGATGGTGATTGCGCTGACAAACCAGACCGCCAGGTAGGTGGTGCGCAGGCCATCGATGTGCCAGCTGTACAAGCCCATCGCTGCGGTGGTCACAACGACGACCAATAGCACCAGACGAAAAGTCCGGATGCCCTGCTCGCCCAGCAGCAAGCCTTCGCGCACTGCGATGGCTGCTTCATCCTCTACAGTCATGGGGGCAGTGCCGTGCATACCTTTTGAGCGTGACCAGTGAAAAATCCATTATGAAACAGACCTATGACATCGTGCAGACCCTGCCATGGCCGTTGAGCCAGTTCGACGCCGCTTTGGTGGATCTGGACGGCACATTGGTGGACACCCTGGATGATTTTGTGGAAAGCCTGCAGCGAATGCTGGGGGAGTTGCCTGCCCCTTACTGCATGCAGGTGGTGCAACGTCGGCAGGTGGGGCAGATGGTGGGCAAGGGCTCGGAAAACCTGGTGAACAGCCTGCTGGATGCCATCGACAACCTGCACGGTACCGCCGCCTTGCCGGCTATCCGGGTTTTGGCACTGGATGTCTACCTGCGGCACTATCGCGAGGTGAACGGTCTGTATGCGCGTGTTTTTGAGGGTGTAAGCGAAGGGCTGGATACCTTCCGGGCGGCAGGCTGGAAGCTGGCGTGTGTGACCAACAAGCCCACCGATTACGCCCGTGCA
Organism: Pseudomonadota bacterium; assembly: GCA_963205375.1. Lineage (GTDB taxonomy): Bacteria > Pseudomonadota > Gammaproteobacteria > Burkholderiales > Burkholderiaceae_C > Allorhodoferax. Next base: position 2,870 of record CAUJJV010000158.1, on the reverse strand, counting down.
TTACTTCGCTTGCAGAAATTGGATGGCTACTTCGCCGCGGTGCTGGGCGGCGACGCCACGCCCCGCAAAAAGCCGGACCCCATGCCTCTACTGGCAGCCTGCGCAGCACTGGACACACAGCCTGAGCGGACCCTGATGGTGGGCGATTCCAGCAACGACGCGCAGGCCGCACGCGCTGCGGGGTGCCCGGTACTGCTGGTCACCTATGGCTACAACCATGGGGAGCCGATTCTGCAGGTCGATGCGGACGCGTTCACCGAATCGCTGGCACACCTGCGCTGGCGCCCAGCTTGAACACCGCTACGGCCTGCACCAATTCACCCGCCTGGCTTTTGAGGCTGCTGGCCGCAGCGGCCATCTGCTCGACCAGGGCCGCGTTCTGTTGCGTGGCATGGTCCATTTGGGTGACCGCTTCGCCAACCTGAGCCACACCCAGGCTCTGTTCGTTGCTGGCAGAGCTGATTTCACCCATGATGTCCGTGACGCGGCGGATGGATGCGACCACATCGACCATCGTGGCCCCCGCCTTGTCTACCAGTGCCGTACCGTGCTCGACACGTTCCACGCTGGTCCCAATCAGGTTCTTGATCTCGCGTGCCGCTTCGGCGGAGCGCCCGGCCAGGCTGCGCACCTCCGAGGCCACGACAGCAAAACCCCGGCCCTGCTCGCCGGCACGGGCTGCTTCCACCGCTGCATTGAGGGCCAGGATATTGGTCTGGAAGGCAATGCCATCAATGACACTGATGATGTCGGCAATCCTGCGGCTCGAATCAACGATGCCCTTCATGGTGTCCACCACCTGGGCCACGACTTCACCGCCCTGCACGGCCACAGTGGATGCACTCTGCGCCAGCTGGTTGGCCTGACGTGCGTTGTCTGCATTGTGTTTGACCTGGGCGCCCAGCTCTTCCATGCTGGCGGCAGTTTCTTCAAGAGAGCTGGCCTGCTGTTCGGTACGGGCAGAGAGGTCGTGGTTGCCCTGTGCGATTTCTGCACTGGCGGTGGCAACGCTCTCCGCGTTGGTCTGGACAGTCCGCACGATGTTGCCAAAGTTGGTCTGCATGCGTGCCATGGCTTCTAGCAGCTGGATGGTTTCGTCAGAACCCGCAGGAACAATGGTGGACGCCAGGCCCCCTTCGGCAATACGGTCCGCGACAACGACAGCACGTGACATCGGAGTGGACAGCCGTTTGGCCAGCCACAGTGCAGCGAGGGTCATCAAGGCAGCGGTAATCAGCACACCCACCAAAGCCAGGATTTTTGAGCGGCTGGCCAGCGTGGTGGTTTGCTCTGTATAGGCTTCCACGTCTTTGGCAATGGCATCGCCTTGTTGCTCCATGGCCACCTCCAGGTCCTTGAACGCTTTCTGGAACTCTGGTATCGCGGCTTCGGCGGATATGGCATCCTTGGCTGCCAGAGACTGGACCTTCGCTGCCGAATCGATATAGACCTTTACCAGCGGGGCAGTTTTTGCGGAGATGGTTTTGACCGCGTCCGAGATGGGAAGCGCCTGCATCTCGGCAATATTTTTGCTGAAATTGTCGGCATGCTCATTCAAGTCCTTGGTCGCCTCGGCCAAACCCGCGTTGTCGTTCCTCTGGGCGCTGAAGAGGCTGCGCAGTACATCACCACGAATGGCATCGTGCATCATGTCCGCTTCCTGGCTCTTGCTCAATGCCAGGTTCATGGCGATGGATTCTTCGAAAGCGGCCGACAGCCGCGCGGCATTGATCAGGCCGACGCCACCTACCAGCGCAGTCATGAGCACGCCGACCAGGCCAAGGCCAACAATCTGGCTACGTAGTTTCATGTAAGAGTTCCCATTTTTAGAAAGTTTCCCATGCGTCGGCGCGACCGAGGTTAAGCCACGGCGGTGTTCAGCTTGAAACGCGACACCGTCTGCACCAGCTCCTGCGCCTGCATTTTCAGACTGGATGCCGCGGCTGCCATCTGCTCCACCAGTGCTGCATTTTGCTGGGTGGTCTGGTCAATCAGACTCACCGCCTCCCCGACCTGAGAAACACCGGCACTTTGTTCGCCACTGGCGGCACTGATTTCTCCGACGATATCGGTCACGCGCCGGATGGCGCTGACCACCTCACTCATGGTGGCGCCCGCCTGGTCGACCAGGCTGGAACCATGCTCCACACGCTCCACGCTGGTGTTGATGAGTGACTTGATCTCCTTGGCCGCTTCGGCAGACCGACCGGCCAGGGACCGCACCTCACTGGCCACCACGGCAAAGCCCCGGCCCTGTTCGCCAGCGCGTGCAGCTTCCACGGCCGCATTGAGCGCGAGGATGTTGGTCTGAAAGGCGATACCGTCGATGACACTGATGATGTCGGAAATTTTGCGCGAGGACTCGTTGATACCTTTCATGGTGTCCACCACCTGCGAGACCACTTCTCCACCCCGTGTTGCCACGGTCGAAGCGTTGGTGGCCAGCTGATTGGCCTGGCGTGCGCTGTCCGCACTCTGCCGGACGGTGGATCCCAGTTCTTCCATGCTGGCGGCCGTCTCCTCCAGTGAGCTGGCCTGTTGCTCGGTGCGGGCCGACAGATCGTGGTTGCCCTGGGCGATTTCAGCGCTTGCGCTGGCCACACTGTCTGAACCCTGTCGTACGTTGGATACCAATGCCACAAGGCTGGACTGCATGGCCTTGAGTGACTGGAGCAGGGCACCGATCTCGTCGCGGCTGCGGGGTTCGATGGTCTGGGTGAGGTCGCCACGCGCCACTTTGTCCGCGACCTGCACGGCGCTGGACAAAGACGCCACAATCTGGCGGCTCAAATGGAACGCGCCCACCATGGCGGCGAGAACCACGCATGCCATGACCAGCAGGGAGAGTTGCGTGGCACTCTTGGCATTGG
>CAUJJV010000157.1 GCA_963205375.1 Pseudomonadota bacterium | reverse complement strand
TGCAGTGCAGATTTCATTGCGCAAAGCAAGCACCCGGGGCTGTTTCGTGTGCACGAAGGACCTACGCCAGAGAAGAAGGAAATTCTGCGCAATTATTTGAAAGCCACTGGTATTGGCATGAGCATCAGTGACGATCCGTCTCCCGGAGAGTTTCAGGCGATTGCCAATGCAACCAAGGATCGTCCCGACGCGCAGCAGATCCATTCCATGTTGTTGCGATCCATGCAGCAGGCTATCTACACCCCGATCAACAGCGGGCATTTCGGACTCGCGTTTGACGCCTATACCCATTTCACCAGTCCGATCCGTCGCTATCCCGATTTGCTGGTGCACCGTGTCATCAAGGCGATTCTTGCGAAGTCCAGGTACCAGTTGCCGACATTACCTACACCGGGTGAAGCGCATGCCAAACTGGCGCGCCGTCTGGAGAAGGGACTGGCATCCAAGGTGAGTGCACCCTCGCTGAAGCCCCAAAAGACGAATGCAGAGGGTATGGCCTGGCAGGCAGCTGGCTTGCATTGCAGCGCCAATGAACGGCGTGCAGACGAAGCCAGCCGGGATGTGGAAGCGTGGCTCAAGTGCAAATACATGCGTGAGCATTTGGGTGAAGAATATGGTGGCGTAGTAACCGCTGCGACTTCATTCGGTATCTTTGTGACCCTGGATGCCATGTACGTGGAGGGGCTGGTCCACATTACCGAGTTGGGCGGTGAGTATTTCCGCTTTGATGAAGCGCGTCAGGAATTGCGTGGCGAGCGGACCGGTACGCGCTACGCCATTGGAACCAGAGTACGGATTCAGGTGAGTCGCGTGGATCTGGATGGGCGCAAGATAGATTTCCGGCTTGTCCACGAAGGTGAGGGCGGCGGTACCAGGTCCTTGCCGGTCAAGGGCGACGCACGGGAGTCTGGTGGGCCGGCAGGAGCCGAACGGTTTGCGCTGTCAGAAACGTCTCGCCAGGGATTGGCCAAGCCGGATAAACGCAAGCGCAGTAGCGCAAAGTCCGCGGTCCGGCCCAAGGGCGGTTCGGCCATTAACTCTGGCGCTGCTCCGACCAAGAAGGGTGCACGCAAACGGCGGTAACCTGTTTAGAGGGATTCCATCAGACGGTGTGCGGTGAGGGTTGTGGCTGTCTGCCACTGGTCCGCCATTTCGCCGTGGTGGAACACTGCGCTGCAGGCCGCATCAAAAGCGCTGGCACCATTTGCCAGACGCGCACCGATAAGACCAGCCAGGACATCCCCTGTGCCCGCTGTAGCGAGGCGCGCATTGCCCGAGGCATTGATTCGAGGAGTGTGTTCGTCGTTGACAATGATCGTTCCTGATCCCTTCAGGACCACGGTACAGCGAAATTTATCCGCCAGTGACTGCGCGGATTCCAGACGGTGGGACTGGATCTCAGCGGTGCTGCAACCTAGGATGCGGGCAGCTTCCAACGGGTGGGGGGTCATCACCGTGGAGTCATGAGGTCGCGATTGGACTGCGGCTTGAAGAGATGGCGAGGCAGCCATTGCATTGAGAGCATCTGCGTCGAGGACAAGTCGCTTTGCGGATTGGAGAATGGTTTCCAGGCGGTCTCCAATAGCCTCACCACCGCCACATCCAGCGACCACAGTGTGAAATCGCAAATCGACTTCAGTAAAGTTACGCACCATCAAGTCGGGTTGGGTTGGATCCAGATGGAGTGCTGCCTGGTCCAACAGCACCATGAAAACCCGGCCAGCTCCACCACGCAATGCTGCGCCACCAGCCAGCAATGCCGCCCCGGTCATTCCTGGTGCTCCCCCAATGACGGTCACATCGCCAAAACTGCCCTTGTGTGAGTTATGGGGTCTCTTGCTTTGACTTGGTGCAACGTTGATTTGTGCGCATGCATCCGCAGAAACCTCCACGCCCAGTGAGTTAAACCAGATTTCTCCACTGGCATCTCGACCATCGGCAGTGAAGAGTCCTGTTTTTAACGTGAGCAGGCTTAATGTGGCGCTGGCCAGCACATGTGTCGTGGCTGCGACTCCAGAGTCTGCGTGCAGGCCGGAGGGCACATCCACAGAAACCACGGGCACTTCGCTTTGATTGATATGTTGCACCCACGTCGCGCTCTGGCCGCGGATAGGGCGCGAACTGCCAATACCAAAGATGGCATCAATGCAAGCGTCATAGCTCTCGGGAATCTCGTTCTGAAAGTGAATGCCAGCAATCTTGGCTTTTTCCATGGCGACCATGGCGTCGACAGGCTGTGCTGCTCTCTCCTGCAGTAGGGTGACGATAGGTGTCTTGCCCCAGGTCTGCAGATGGCGCGCGGCGACCAATCCGTCTCCGCCGTTGTTCCCGGGACCGCAGGGTATCCAGACGGTTCTCGCATGCGGAGCCATTGCCAGAAGCAGGTGCGCGACCTCTAATCCTGCACGCTCCATTAGTGTGTGTGGAGGGAGCAGGCTGGAAGCATTCGCCTCCAGGCGCCGGGTTGCAGCGCTGTTGTGCAGGATTCGGATTCGCGCTGACCGCAAACCATCCGGGCCAACGATGCGTTCAGAACTCGTAGACATCACCCTCTCGCGCCAGGCGAATGTCCAGGCCCTGTGTTTCTGCTGCGTTGGTCTTGACGGCGGCGTCGAAGGCTGCCTCCAATGCGTCGTCGCTGCGCGTAGGTTCGTGGTGGGTACAAAACAGCACTTTGACCCCTGCCTTTTGGGCGCTAAGCATGCTGGACTTGAAGGTCCCGTGTCCCCAGCCAATCTTGGCCGGATACTCATCTTCTGTGTATGAGCAATCTGCGATCAGGACATCAACCCCGGACAGAATTGCATCAATCGCGGCATTTTTTTCGTCGACAAACACCTGGTATTCATCGTAGCCATCGTCTTCAGGCGCATAGATGTTGTAGGGAGGTTCATGGTCTCCGGTAAAAAATACGGACTTCCCATTGCATTCAATACGATAGCCAAAGTTGATCACCGGATGATTCAGCAAGCATGGCGTAACCGTGGCGGAGCCAATCTGAATCGTCTCGTTCGGTGCAAGGGTCACATACTCAATGCGCGCTTTCATCTCGGCTTCCCGTACGGGGAAGTAGCTGTATTGCAGTTGCACGGACATGACCTGTTCCACCCCTTTGCCAGAGACCGGGTCAAAACTGCCGTGAAGGCGGAGTGTATTGCCCGGAATGAAATTAGGGATGAAGAATGGCAGGCCCTGAATGTGGTCCCAGTGGGAATGTGTAATCAGCACATTGGCTGTGACGGGGAGCTCCGCCAGGAGCGTTTGTGACAGAGGGAAAATGCCAGTGCCAGCATCCAGAATGATCAGTTCGTTATTGTCTGTGCGTATCTCGATGCAGGTCGTGTTTCCACCATAACGAACGGTCTTGGGACCCGGAGAGGCGATGGAGCCGCGAACACCCCAAAACTTTACTTTCATGTGTTACTCCTGCTACAGCTTGGCAAATAGCTTGGCTTCTTCAAATAACGGGTTGAGGTCTCCCATGGACGCAATGACCTCATCCAGAGTGCCACCCAGGCGCTTCTGCACGGATGCCGGAAATTCGTCCACACTCGTATTGCCGCCGAAACCAAATTTCAGTTTTTTGCTGATTTGATTTCCGCCAAATACACAAGCAATCATCTCGGTATCTTTGAAGTTCGACGGATGCTGGTACCGGATAGTCTCAATCAGTTTTGGTGCAAATCGCCATTTTTCGACCAGCATGGCACCAACAACAAAATGGTCTGTGCCAATGGCATCCTGTAGTGCAACATGAAGAGGAACATTGTTGCTCTGGCAGTGCTGGAGGGCCCGACGGAATTCCTGGGGCATAAATTGTGCAAACACCACTTTGCCAAAATCATGCAAGAGTCCACCAATGAAGCAGTCCATTGGATCAACATCGTCCATCTTGAGTGCCAACTGCTTTGCCAGCCCAGCTGTAGCCAGGGAGTGGAGAAGGTACTGCTGAACATCAAATCCTGAAGCGTTGTCCTTGGGCATCATGCCAATGGCTGCGATACTCAGAGCCAGGTTCTTGATGGTATTGAATCCCAGGTACACAACTGCGTGTCCGATCGATGTGATTTGTTTGGGAAGGCTGTAGTAGGCAGAGTTGACGACCTTGAGGATTTTCACTGTGACAACAGGATCTTTGTCGATGACTTCGACCAGGTCCTTGGGAGTGCTGTTGACATCCCGAGTCAATTCCAGGATTTTTTGCACGCTTTTGGGAAAGGCAGGCATGCCTTCCACCGCTGCAGCGAGTTTTTGCGAAAGTTCTGGACTCATGGCGTTTTTCTTATGCTGATAGGCTTGCATTGTGTCAGTTCGGCAGGGTTTCGGGAAAAAACTCACGCCTCAGAAGCGCAATGGGCTGAACTTTTCCAGCGAGAGGGGTGGGGTACGGTGAGTCATCGAGTCTGCTAGGCATCGCGCAGCGCCGCAGGCCATTCCCCATCCGTTGGGGCCGTGACCCAGATTGAGCCAGACTCCAGGCAAGGCGCTTTGCCCGATAACAGGCAAGCCGTCCCGCATCACGCCAAAAGTGCCCTTCCAGATTTGTACTCCGCTGGAGTAGTCGGCAGCACCAGGAAAACTCTGCTGCAATTCATGGTAGAGATGTTGAACCGTCTTCTCGTTGTTCTTTTCGCTGGCAAAGCCCAAATCAGCTCCACTACTCACTCGGACGCGGTCACCCATACGCACAATCGTCGTTCGGAGGCTTTGGTCATGAACGGCGCCTCTCGGTGCGTTTAGTCCTTCCCGGACTCGTGCAGTCAGTGAGTAACTGGCGATGGTTGCCATGGGCAATCTGATTTGAAGTGAGTCCAGCAGGTCTTGCGCGCCAGTGCCGGTACAAATGACGACATGGTCGAAGTCCATGGATGGGAGGCCATCGCGAAAATGCAAGTGAGGCGCCGGCTTCAATTCAATGCCTGACAAGCTGGCATTGAAATAGAAGTCTGCCCCCATTTTCTGCAATTCCTTTTTCGCAGCGAGCGCAAACTGGCGGCAGTTTCCGACACTGTCGCCTGGAAAGTAAATGGCGCAGTGCAAAGGTGATGCGAATCTGAATGCCGGCTCCACATTGGGAATGTCTTCGGTGGATAGCTGTCTCGCTACAACGCCATGCTCCTTGAGGAATGCCAGTTTCTCATTCAAGGATTCCAGTTCGGAGTGGCTTCTAATCAGGAGTAGCTGGCCTTCTGTCCGCTCGAATTCAATCTTTGTTTCGGTGGCGATCGCATCCAGGTGTTGTTGGCTGAATTGAGCTAAACGGATGGTGCAGGCAAGGTTGTCCAAAAAAGCATCCCGGTTTTTCTGGGCTCTCCATTGATGCAGCCACCGCAGATCATCCAGACGTACGTGCATTCCCAAGCGGATCTGGCTGGATGCTCCTAGCCCGCCCAACCATTTGGTATTAGGCCAAGCCGGGTGGGAAAGGTGGGCGGAGAGGCTTGCGGAAAGTAAGCCCGTATTGGCAAAACTAGATGCCACCGCAGCAGCTGATGCCTGCTCAAAAACGCTCACGGAATGCCCATCGCGTGCCAACTCATAAGCGCACGTGATTCCGATAATGCCTGCACCTATGACGGCAATTTTCATGGATTAGTAAAGATATTCAAGTAAGGTCTTATTAAAACAACCGACGATGGGTGTACGTTGTGGATGCTTCGTTCACGGTCCAGGTAAAAGTGCTTCCCGTGGTATACTCAGCGGGTTGTACTTGTTGTGGGCGCATGTTGTGTCAACGTGAGTGCAATTTATTCGCAAACTGGCCCCGGCAAGGTGTTGCTTCACAGGAATTCTAGCTTTCTTGTGAGGCGATGAAGGGGCCTGATTTAAGACCTAACCTTTGGAGTTAAACATGGCAGTTACTATGCGCGAAATGCTGGAAGCCGGCGTTCACTTTGGACATCAAACCCGCTTCTGGAACCCCAAGATGGCTCCGTTCATCTTTGGTCATCGCAACAAGATTCACATTATCAATCTGGAAAAATCGTTGCCGATGTTCCAGGATGCGGCCAAGTTCGTCCGTCAACTGTCTGCCAAGCGTGGAACCATCCTGATGGTCGGTACCAAGCGTCAGGCGCGCGAGATCGTGGCAACAGAAGCTCAGCGCGCTGGCGTTCCTTTTGTGGATCAGCGCTGGCTTGGTGGTATGTTGACCAACTTCAAGACGGTCAAGACATCGATCAAGCGCCTGAAGGATATGAAGGTTCAGCAGGAAGCTGGACTGGATTCCATGAGCAAGAAGGAGCAACTGATGTTTGCTCGTGAACTGGAAAAGCTGGAAAAAGACATTGGTGGTATTCAAGATATGAATACTTTGCCCGACGCGATTTTTGTGATTGATGTGGGTTACCACAAGATTGCTATCGCTGAAGCACGCAAGCTGGGTATTCCGCTGATCGGTGTGGTGGATTCCAACCACTCTCCAGAAGGTATTGACTATGTCATCCCTGGTAACGATGACTCTTCCAAGGCTGTGACTTTGTATGCACGTGGCATTGCAGATGCAATTCTGGAAGGTCGCGCCAATGCTGTTGACGATGTTGTCAAGGCTGTTTCTGCTGAGAGTGCAGATGAATTCGTCGAAGTGAGCGAAGCGTCCGCTTAAAACGCTTTCGACCCTAAAAAGGGGGCTTTGTTGCCCCCTTTTTTTAGCTGTTGTTGACTAAACTATTTAACTGATTACGGAGAATTGAAATGGCTGCAATTACTGCGAGCATGGTGGCTGAACTGCGCGGCAAGACCGACGCCCCCATGATGGAATGCAAACGCGCGTTGACCGAAGCCGATGGCGACATGGCCAAGGCCGAGGAACTGCTGCGCGTCAAGCTCGGCACCAAGGCCGGCAAGGCCGCTGGCCGGATCACCGCCGAAGGCGTGGTGGCCACGGCCCGCGAGGGCGACGCGGGTGCCCTGATCGAAGTCAATTGCGAAACCGACTTCGTCACCAAGAACGATTCCTTCCTGGCGCTGGCCAACGCCGCCGCCAGCCTGGTGGCAAAACATGACCCGGCCGATGTGACCGCCTTGGGTGCACTGCCGTTCTCGCAGGACGGTTTTGGCCCGACCCTGGAAGACGTCCGCAAGGGGCTGATCGGCAAGATCGGCGAGAACATGAGCTTCCGCCGCTTCAAGCGTTTCGGCTCGGGCGCCAAGCTGGCGTCCTACCTGCATGGCACCCGGATCGGTGTGGTCGTCGAGTACGACGGCGACGAGGCCGCTGCCAAGGATGTCGCGATGCATGTGGCCGCCATGAAGCCGGTGGCCCTGTCCAGCGCCGACGTGCCGGCCGAACTGGTGGCGCGCGAGCGTTCGGTGGCGGCCGCCAAGGCAGCCGAAGACGCCGCAGCGGCCACGGCTGCAGGCAAGCCGGTGCAGTCTGCCGAGATCGTTGCCAAGCGCATCGAGGGCGGGGTGCAAAAATATCTCAAGGAAGTGTCGCTGTTCGACCAGTCTTTCGTGAAGAATGACAAGCAGACCGTGGCGCAGATGCTCAAGG
>CAUJJV010000156.1 GCA_963205375.1 Pseudomonadota bacterium | reverse complement strand
CGGCTTCCAGCTCAACAGCACCGGCCATAGCGACGCTGGCGGCAAGCTGCTGTTCCAGACCCAGCCACTGGACTACCACCTGCCCACCAGCCTGCCCCAGGGCAAGGCGGACAACCAGATCCTGGGTGTGGTCGAGGCCTTACGCAAGAATTTTGCCCCGCGGGAAGTCGTACTGGTGTCCAAGGACATCAATATGCGGGTCAAGGCCCGTGCCCTGGGCTTGGCCACCGACGACTACCAGAACGACAAGACCCTGGAAGACGGCGACCTGCTGTACTCCGGCGTACTGGCACTGCCCACCGACTTCTGGGCCACCCATGGCCAGACGGTCGAGAGCTGGCAACAGGGACCACATACCTTCTACAAGGTCGATGGCCCCGTGGTGCCCAACATGCTGATCAACCAGTTTGTGTACTTTGAATCCCCAGGCGAGCCCAGTCTGTACGCTCGCGTGACCGAGATTCGCGGCACGACGGCCGTACTCAAGACGCTCAAGGACTTCACCCACCTGAAGAATGCGGTGTGGGGCGTAACCACCCGCAACCGCGAGCAGAACTTCGCGATGAATCTGCTGACCGACCCCGAAGTGGACTTTGTCACCCTGACCGGTACCGCTGGCACCGGCAAGACGCTGATGGCATTGGCAGCCGGCCTGACCCAGGTGCTGGAAGACCGTCGCTACACCGAAATCATCGTGACCCGCGCCACCGTGAGCGTGGGCGAGGACATCGGTTTTCTGCCCGGTACCGAAGAAGAAAAGATGGGCCCCTGGATGGGCGCGCTCGACGACAACCTCGAAGTGCTGGGCAAGACCGACACCAGCGCCGGCGAATGGGGGCGCGCAGCCACCAACGAGCTGATCCGCAGCCGCATCAAGATCAAGAGCATGAACTTCATGCGCGGACGCACCTTTCTGAACAAGTACGTCATCATCGACGAAGCACAGAATCTGACGCCCAAGCAGATGAAGACCCTGATCACGCGCGCAGGCCCGGGCACCAAGATCATCTGCATGGGTAACCTGGCGCAGATCGACACACCCTACCTGACCGAAGGCTCCTCCGGCCTGACTTACGCGGTGGACCGGTTCAAGGGATGGCCGCACGGCGGGCACATCACGCTGGCACGTGGAGAGCGTTCACGGCTGGCTGACTTCGCCAGCGAAGTGCTATAAATTCAATAGCTGCTTGCGCACTATGGACGGGGGTTTGAGGCCAATTCGGCTTCAAGTCCCTTTATTTTGAGACCTAGTAATCGCCACCGCCGCCACTGGCCAGACTTTCAAACTTGGTGATGTTCTTGATGAACGCCAGCTTGGTGGTTCCTGTGGGGCCGTTACGCTGCTTGGCGATGATGACTTCAGCCACACCAGGCTCTTTGCTCGGGTTGGGCCCGTCCATTTTGTTGTAGTAGTCGTCGCGGTAGATAAACATGATGACGTCTGCATCCTGCTCAATGGCACCCGATTCGCGCAAGTCGCTCATCATGGGACGTTTGTCAGGGCGTGACTCCACACCACGGCTCAACTGCGACAGTGCAATCACCGGGCATTGCAGTTCCTTGGCCAGCATTTTCAGACCACGTGAAATCTCACCCACGGCGGTGGCGCGGTTTTCATCGCTCATGCTGCTGGACACACTCATTAACTGGAGGTAATCCACCACAATCAGCCCCAGCTTTCCACACTGCCGCGCCAAACGACGCGCATTGGCCCGAAGTTCGCTGACGGTGAGGCCAGCTGTTTCGTCAATGTGCAGGGAAATGGTGCGCAGCTTCTCGATGGCCTCTGACAAACGTGGCCACTCCTCGTCTGTCAGGCGACCTGTGCGCAGGTGACTCTGGTCAATGCGACCAATGGAGCCAACAATACGCACGGCCAATTGCGAGGCACCCATTTCCATCGAGAAGACAGCAACCGGCAAACCTTCGTTCAGGGCCACGTGCTCTGCGATATTGATAGCCAATGCGGTTTTTCCCATGGAAGGTCGCGCCGCCAGAATGATCAGGTCACCCGCCTGCATGCCTGAAAGGTCTCGGTCCAGATCATAGAAGCCGGTGGGCACCCCGGTGACGTCACTGGGGTTGTCGGCCATTTCCTGTACCCGATCCAGCAGACTGACCACCAGCGTTTCCATGCCCTGGAAACCCTGCTTGTTGCGTGAGCCTTGCTCACCAATATTGAAGATTTTTTGCTCTGCCTCATCAACGATATCTGAGACTGGTCGGCCTTTGGGATTAAACGCGTTGGTGGCAATTTCGTCACTGGCACTCACCAGTTTGCGTAGAATGGCCCGGTCACGCACGATCTCGGCATAGCGGCGAATGTTACTGGCGCTCGGGACGTACTGGGCCAGCGAATTCAAATACCCCAGCCCCCCCACTTCCTCGGCCTTTCCCTGGCTTTGCAGGTGCTCAAAAACGGTGATGACGTCAGCGGGCTTGCTGGCATTTGCCAAGGATCCGATAGCCCCGTAAATGAGTTTGTGCTCGTACCGGTAAAAATCGCTTTCTTGCAGGATGTCCCCGACCCGGTCCCACGCATCGTTGTCCAGCAGCAAGCCACCGAGCACGCTGGACTCACCCTCAATCGAGTGCGGAGGAACGCGCAACTGCGCGATCTGACGGTCTTGGCCGTAGTCGTCTACGGCGGAAAGTACGGCTGACATGGTGAATTCCTTAGTGCCCCTGATGCTACGCGGAGCACCGCATCACGTCGAGGGAAAAGCCTGGGCACAACCGGGGAACAAGCTGTGCGTAAGGTGTGCAAATCCGGGGATAACCTGAGACAACAAAGACAAAAGCCGCAAGGGAGCAAACCCTGGCGGCTTTTTGGTATGCCCCCGCACCCGAAGGCACGGGGTCAATGGCGTTTAGGCAGTTTCGCCGTACACGGACACGGTGATGTCGACCACTACGTCAGTGTGCAGAGCCACACTCACGGTGCTGTCGCTAACGATCTTGATAGGACCGTTGGGCATGCGGATTTGTGACTTGACGACCTTGTAACCGGCCTTGACCAGCTCTTCAGCGATGTCATGGTTGGTCACGGAACCAAACAGGCGTCCGTCCACACCGGCCTTTTGGGTCAGCTTGATGGTGGTGCCACCGAGCTTTTCACCCAGAGCCTGGCACTCAGCCAGCTTGGCTGCAGCGATTTTTTCCAGTTCGGCGCGGCGGGCTTCGAATTCTGCCTTGGCAGTTTCGGTAGCGCGGCGGGCACGGCCAGAAGGAATCAGGAAGTTGCGGGCATAGCCATCTTTGACCTTGACGATTTCGCCGAGGTTGCCGAGGTTCACGACCTTGTCGAGCAGAATGATTTGCATGGTCGGGGCTCCTTAGATCTTGTGCTGGTCGCTGTAAGGCAGCATCGCCAGAAAGCGAGCGCGCTTGATAGCGGTGTTCAGTTGGCGCTGGAAAATGGCGCGGGTGCCGGTCAGGCGTGCGGGAATGATCTTGCCGTTTTCAGCAATGAAGTCACGCAGTGTGTCGATGTCTTTGTAGTCAATCTCTTCCACACCGGTCACGGTGAAGCGGCAGAAGCGCTTGCGCTTGAACAACAGGGATTGCGTATTGCGCTTGGGGCGCTTGTCTTTGTTGAAACGTTTTGGTCCGGGCATGATGGACTCCTAAAAATTAATCTTGCAAAAATTCTTGAATGTGAAAAACAACTGTCTTTCCCTGGCGTGCATTGGCAAGAAAACCGTTGAACCTCCAGACACTGCCTAACGCCTGCTTTGCAAGCCGCTCTGCCAGTGTTCCGAAAGCTACCGCTTTCACCACCACCTTCACTACACGCTTGCCACCTGCCTCCAGAACTTCGGACTCGTGTTCGAGTCGCAGATTCAGGGCTGGTAAACCTGCCGGTGTGTAGCGCATGGCCTCTGCCTCTGCGATACAAGCCGTCAATTGCAAGGTGTTGGTGGGCACTACTCCAGGAATGGACGGTTATTTACGCCTGGTACTCAGCTTGCTGAGCCTTGCGTGTTTCTTCACGCTCGACGGTCTTCATCATGGAGGAAGGACCGGTTTCGGCCTTCTTCTTCAAGACAGTCAGGTGGCGCAGCACAGCGTCGTTGAACTTGAACGCATGTTCCAGTTCGGACATCACGGCCTGGTCGGCTTCGATGTTGACGCACAGGTAGTGGGCCTTGGCCAGCTTGTTGATCATGTAGACCATCTGACGACGGCCCCAGTCTTCAACACGGTGCACCTTGCCACCGCCAGCGGTGATCATGCCCTTGTAACGTTCCAGCATGGCAGGAACCTGCTCGCTCTGATCCGGGTGGATCATGAGGATGATTTCGTAATGACGCATTGATACTCCTTGTGGATGTCCCAGCATCTGGGTCCCCGGCACTCGCGTGCCGGTCTAAATAAAGCTGCCCCCGGCGTCTAAACAGGGTGCAGCAAGGCGAAGCCCATGATTATAGCGCAAGCCGTGTCAGGCGTCATCCCTGTGCCCAGCAGGTGGCTCCGGGGTAGTCAAAAGGCTCACCAGCACCGTCGCAAACAGTCCGCACGTCACCCCGAACACACCACCCGATACCGGCTGGATATCCCACCACAAGCCGTCGCCAGACAGTCCCAGCCATTGGCGCACTGCGGCCTGATTGGCCACCATGTAGTAGATCGTGACGCCCAGTCCTGCCAGCATTCCGGCGACCGCACCCGCGCGTGTCGTGCGCCGCCAGAAAATACCCAGCACCATCGCAGGTACAAAAGCGGCGCCAGCCAAAGAAAACGAGGCGGAAACCAGATAAAGGATGCCGGCCGGCCGCTGCGCCGCAGCATAGGCAGCCACCAGGGCCACCACCAGCAATGCAAACTTGGACCACATCACCCGGCGCATGGCCTGTGCCTTGCTGCTTTTCCCCTCAAAATACGCATCGTGCGCCAGCGCATTGCCAATGGTCAGCAACAAACCGTCGGCCGTGGACAAGGCAGCGGCCAGGCCACCCGCTGCGACCAGAACAGAAATAACATAGGGAAGCCCCCCGATCTCCGGCGATGCCAGCATGACCAGGTCCGGTCCCATCTTCAACTCGGCGAACTGGAGAATATGGTCGCCGTTGATATCCGTGAAAGACAGCAAGGTCGGGTCGCGCGCCCACTGCGCCATCCAGTGCGGCAAACTGTCATACGGCTGCCCTACCAGATGCGCCATGACCTCGTACTTGACCAGGACCGCCAGTGCGGGTGCCGAGACATACAGCAAGCCAATAAAGACCAGAGACCACGCCACCGAACGCCGCGCTTCGGCCACTGTCGGCGTCGTGTAAAAACGGGTCAGCAGGTGCGGCAGCCCGGTGGTCCCGACCATCAGGCAAAACATCAGCGCCAGGAAGTTGGCGCGGGAACTCTGAAATTCCTTCTGCTCACTGGGACTGCCATCCGGGTCACCTGCAAAGGGTTTGTCATGGGCAGGCATGCCCCCCAGCGGCCTCGCACGCTCCCGGTAGTCCGCCGCCGCACGGGTCCATTTTTCACGGGCCGAGTTGGCGTCTTTCGGAACGGCAGCCAATTCACGGCGCAAAGCGTTGGCGGCATCGGACTCTGCTTCCCCCCCCCCCAACGCGGCCAGCTTCGCGCGCAACTCCCGGCGTTCGGTCTGCAACGCCGCATCGACGTCCAGTAACTTTTTGTCCAGCGCATCAGCCCTGCGCGCGTATTCTTCAATCACCTGCCGCTCGACGGGCGAATGCATCAGTGCATCTTCCATCACCGCAATTTTTTGCAACTGCTGACCATAGGCAATGGGAGCCAGCGGATTGCCCAGCTGTTTGTAGGACAGCCAGGACACCGGGATCAGGAACGCCAGAATAATGACCACGTACTGGACTGCCTGCGTCCAGGTCACCGCCCGCATTCCGCCCAGAAACGAACACACCAGAACACCACCGAGCCCGAGAAGGATTCCGATTTCAAAATGCACACCAGTCAGTCGGGATGTGATCAGGCCTACTCCATAAATCTGCGCTACCACATAGGTGAAAGAGACCAGCACAGCCGCCACGGCAGCAATCATGCGTGTCCAATTGCCCCCAAAGCGCACCGCAAAATAATCGGGCACCGTGTAGAGGTTCATGCGGCGCAGGTAGGGCGCAACCAGCATCGCAACCAGACAGAAGCCACCGGTCCATCCCAGGATGTAAGCCAGGCCTCCGGGCTGACCGCCTGAACCCGAAAAACCCTGCAGATACAGTCCACCCGCCATGCTGATGAACGAGGCAGCACTCATCCAGTCGGCCGCAGTCGCCATGCCGTTGTACACGGCTGGCACCCGCCGCGCGGCCACATAGTATTCCGACGCATCGGCCGTGCGACCATAGACCCCGATGACGGCATACAGAATCAGCGTTGCCGACAGAAACAGGCCCGCCACCCAGGCTTTGGGCAAGCCATAGCGCTCAGCTACGGCAAGCACCACCAGGAACAGCAGCAGACAAGCGGTGTAGGCCGCAAAACGCCAGTGCAAACGCCGCTTGCGGGCCGAAAAACCGGAATAGTTAAAACCAGGCTCGGGCTCCTCACGGCGGTTCTTCGCCCATGCGAAATACACCACCACAAAGATAAAGACCAGTACCGAGCCTTGCGCCGCAAACCAGAACCCGATGGGCCATCCGGCCACCAGAACCTGGAGGTCGCGTGCAAAGAAGACGACTCCAAAAGAAGCAACAAACCACAACGCCAGCAGCCCTGCATGCAGAGACCACTGGCGCCGTGTAGCTGCCTCTATCATTTAACGGCGAGTTGCTGCCAGGTTGCGATGACGGAGTCGGGATTGAGCGAAATGGACGAAATCCCCTGCTCTTCCAGCCACTGTGCAAAGTCAGGATGGTCGCTGGGACCCTGGCCGCAGATACCGATGTATTTGCCCTGGCGCTTGCAGGCGGAAATAGCCATGCTGATCAGTGCCTTGACGGCAGGGTCCCGCTCGTCAAAGTCTGCCGCCAGCAACTCCAGACCGGAATCGCGGTCCAGCCCCAGCGTCAACTGCGTCAGGTCGTTGGAGCCGATGGAGAACCCGTCGAAATACTCCAGGAACTGGTCTGCCAGGATGGCGTTGCTGGGGATCTCGCACATCATCACCAGCTTGAGTTCGTTTTCCCCACGGCGCAGGCCGTGTTTCGCCAGCAGCTCCGTGACTTTCCTGGCCTGGCCCAGCGTACGGACGAAGGGAACCATGACCTGCACATTGTTCAGGCCCATGTCGTTACGCACCCGCTTGAGCGCTTCGCACTCCATGGCAAAGGCCTCGCCGAACTCGGCGGACACATAACGTGCAGCTCCGCGGAAGCCCAGCATGGGGTTCTCCTCCTCGGGCTCGTAGCGGCTGCCACCAATGAGCTTGCGGTATTCGTTGCTCTTGAAGTCCGACAGGCGCACGATCACTGGCTTGGGCCAGAAAGCCGCTGCAATGGTGGCAACGCCTTCAGCAACCCGGTCTACATAGAACGCACGGGGTGACGCATGGCCGCGGGCTACCGACTCGACTGCCTTTTTCAGGTCGGCGTCGACGTTGGGGTAGTCCAGAATCGCCTTGGGATGCACACCAATGTTGTTGTTGATAATGAACTCCAGCCGGGCCAGGCCCACGCCCTGGTTGGGCAACTGGCAGAAGTCAAACGCCAGCTGGGGATTGCCCACGTTCATCATGATCTTGACGGGAATCTCGGGCATGGCACCGCGCTGCACTTCGGAGACTTCGGTCTCCAGCAGGCCGTCGTAAATAAAGCCGGTATCGCCTTCCGCGCAGCTCACCGTCACCAGCATGCCGTCCTTGAGCGCCTCTGTAGCGTGGCCACAGCCCACCACCGCCGGAATACCCAGTTCGCGCGCGATGATGGCCGCATGGCACGTGCGTCCACCGCGGTTGGTCACGATGGCAGACGCCCGCTTCATGACCGGCTCCCAGTTGGGGTCGGTCATGTCAGTCACCAGAATATCACCGGCCTGCACCTTGTCCATCTCGCTGATGTTGTGCACGATGCGCACCGGTCCGGTACCGATCTTCTGACCGATCGCACGCCCTTCCACCAGCACCGTGCCTTTGCCCACCAGCTTGTAGCGGTGTTCGACCGAATTGCCGGCCTGGCTCTTGACCGTCTCGGGACGGGCCTGCAGGATGTACAGCTCGCCATCCACACCGTCTTTGCCCCACTCGATGTCCATGGGGCGTCCGTAATGCTCTTC
>CAUJJV010000155.1 GCA_963205375.1 Pseudomonadota bacterium | reverse complement strand
ACCACGGGCACCTGCTTCTCAGAACCAATGCCGTGCAGCATCATGTTCATGGCGCACACGCGTGCCGTGCCCTGTACCAGCTCGTAACCGGAGAAGGCTTTTTCTTTCAGGTGCTTGAGCTGGTCGCGCGTGAGGCTCTTGTTGTGGGCCGTAATGTAGTTGTGCGCGGTGAACAAGAAGCCGCCGGTGCCACAGGCGGGGTCGGTAATGCGCTCGCCAGGTTGCGGGGCAATGCAATCCACCATCGCCTGAATCAACGCGCGGGGCGTGAAGTATTGGCCCGCGCCGCTCTTGGTGTCTTGCGCGTTCTTTTCCAGCAGGCCTTCGTAAGCATCTCCCTTCACGTCCGCACCCAGCACCGTCCAGGTTTCGGCACCAATCAAATCGACGATCACGCGGCGCAGCTTGGCCGGGTCTTGGAACTTGTTTTGCGCCTTGCCAAAAATCAGGCCCAGCGTGCCCTTCTCCTTACCCAACTCTTCCAATATGTGGCGGTAATGGTCAAACAGATCATCGCCATCTTTGGCCAGCAGCGTGGGCCAAGCGTAGGCGGCGGGCACGATGCAGGGCTGGTTGTAGGGCGGCGCACTGCGCTCGTCGGCCATCTTGAGGAACAGCAGATAGGTGAGCTGTTCCACATAGTCGCCATAGCTCATGCCATCGTCGCGCAGCACGTTGCAGTAGTTCCAGAGCTTCTGGACGAGGGAGTTGGTGGTGGTGTTCATCGGGTTCAATTAGTAGCGGGCATTACACATCAAGGTACGCCTTGCAAAAGGCATCCAAAGTCAAAATCGGGCAACCACTGGCCTGCTCAAACTCTGCTGCAATAGCCAGCAAATCCCGGTCGCCAGACACCAGCACTTGCGCCTTGCCTGCCAGCGCCAAATGCATAAACGGCTCGTCCAGCGCATCGCGGCAATCTGGCACTTGGGGCGGCGGATGTGGGATGCGCACGGTCTGCGTGTACGGCAGGTAGTCGGCCAGTAACTCGTCCTGCTCAGGTTGCGACAAGCGGAACTTGGGGTAGGCCAACACCCGCACCAGCTCTTGCCCCGTGGCGTTGCTGGCCAATGGCAAGAGTGCACCCTGCTGCCACGCGCGCCGCACACGCCCTGCCGCACCGCCACCGAACACCAGCGCAGACAAAACCACATTGGTATCCAACACCACGCGCACTGGTGCGCTCATGCTTTGGATTTGTTATCTCTGGCCCAGGCCACGGCAGCAGCCATGTCGTCATCCGTCAAATCAAGCTCAGCCAGCTTGGCTCGCACTGCGTCCCCGCGCTGGATGCGCACGGGCGTAAGGATGATCTGCCCCGCACGGGCTTCCACATCAAAGTATTCCGTGGCACCCACGGCCTGGGTCACGCTCTTGGGCAGCGTGAGCTGGTTTTTGGAAGTGATTTTGGCAAGCATGGCAATTGACAAAAAGCAAGGAATCCTTACTTTAACTACCAAAATCTCAATAGTCCAGCAGTTGATATTGCAATAGGTGACCACAATGGCGCAAAATGCGCCAATCAGGAGAAACACCATGCCCCAAGCCAATACCGGTTTTGCATCCGTCAAATTGCCCGCCACTTTGGTAAACCAAGCGCGGGATGCCGCTCAGCCCATGCGCCGCTCGGTGGCGGGCCAAGTGGAATATTGGGCCACTTTGGGCCGCATCGTGGAGCACAGCGGCCTGACCGCGCAAGAGGCGCAAACCGCCATCGCCAACTACGAGGCCGCCGCCCGGCGCGCCCGCCCCAGCCCCAGCGAACCCGCCAGCCAGGCGGACGCCCTGCTCACCCAGTTCATGGCCGTGGAAAACGATGGCAGCTTGGCACAACGGGTGCGCGAAGTGGTAGCCAGCAACCGCAGCAAGGCAGGCCCAGCAGCTGGCTGACATGGGGCAACCGGTCTTCTACCTGCTGGCCGGGCCCAACGGCGCTGGCAAGTCTACGCTGTACCGCGCGCTGGTAATGGCCGGCACCATCCCTGCTACGGCAGAATTTGTGAACGCCGACCTGCACGAGGCTGCACACCTTCAACACATTGCGGACCCGGAGCAACGCTCTGAGCAAGCCCGCCAGTGGGCAGACGCGCGCAGGGCCGCGCTGCTGCAAGCAGGCCAGCCATTTGTTAGTGAAACCGTGTTCTCACACGAATCAAAACTCGCGCTCATTCAAGAGGCCCAAACCGCTGGTTTTTTCGTCATCCTGCTGGTGGTGGCGCTGGACCAGCCGGAGCGTCTGCTAGAGCGCGTAGCCCAACGGGTTCTTGAGGGCGGCCACCCGGTACCGCCCGCGCGCATTCTGGCGCGCTACCCACGCACGTTGGCCCACCTGACCCACGCGGTGCGCCTGGCGGACGCCGCCATTCTTTACGACTCTGCCGACCTGTCACCCGGCACGCACACCGCTGTGGCCACTTGCAAAGGCGACTGGACGCAAGAGCTGGTGCAACCGATGCCCAAATGGGCGCGGCACGTGCTTTGGGATTGAAATATGCCTCTAGCCCTCGTGGATACTGCGTAAGCAGCTATCAAAACAGAAACAAACTTGAAATCGCAAATTGCGACATCAACCGGCTAACGCAGCTACTTGCGGCCGTAAACCACCTCATCCCCAATAAACCACACGGAGCCCGCTGCCTCCAGCTTGGCCACCATGGCGTCTACTTGTTCTGCGGTGCTGCCTTTGCCCAGCAGCGCGCCCACATGCCGCAGAAATGGCTTTACTTTCTGTGGCGCCTTGCTGCCCATCTTGATAAAGCCTTTCTGAATTCTGGCCAGTATCTTGGCCTCGGGGGTTACTTGGGGCGCAGGCGATGGCTTGGATGGTTTGGCAGGTTGTGCTGCTTTGGCTGGCTTAGGCACAACGGCTTTTTTGGCCGCCGCCTTCTTGGCAACAGGCGCTTTCTTGGCTGCGGGCGCTTTTTTTACAACTGCCACTTTGGCGGGCACTGCGGGCTTGGGAGCAACTTGCTTGGTCACCCCTTTCTTTGCCACGGCCTTCTTGGCTACCGTCTTCTTGGCTGGCACCGCCACGACTATTGGCTCAGCGGATTTCACCGGGGCAGCCTTCTTTGCAACAGGTGCCTTGTAGCCAACGCGCCGGGCGTTGAACTTGAGCATGCGGGCATGGGCCAGCATCGGGTCGTAGCCGCGGTCGTTGGCCACCACCACTAGCTGGGCGTCCGGGTGCTTGGCAGCCACGTAGCCCAGGTAGAACGCGATATGGAAGTCCAACGCATTGGACCCCTTGCCGGAACGTGGCACCAGCGTCACCCATTCATTGCTGCCAGCGAAGGCCTGCGCCTGTTTGGCCTGGTGCGGACCATAGAACAACCACACGTCGGTAAATCCCGGCGCCAGCTTGGCCAGCGCCTCCAGAGACGGCTGGACGTTTTCATAGTCCACCAATACGTGCAACTCTTTCATGCTCTTCCCCCAGATTAAATAGGGCGCTAGCCCCCGTATTTATTGCGCAAGCCGCTATCAAAACAGAAGCAAATCAGCTACTGACCCGCCTCTGCCTCTTGCAGTTCCTTCAACGTGCGCCCGTCCGCAGCCTTCCACTCAATGCGTCCGGCGGCGTTTCGCCCCAATACGACGGTGGCAGCCGTGCTGGGCGAACTGAAGCTGTAGTCCTGCGTGAACTGGTAGAGCCCATCGGCCAACACCAGCACACCATTGCTGATCAACTCCTGTCGCAATGCGGACGCGTTCCCAAAGTGCTCCGTCATGGCCGAAGAAGTCTCAGCCTCGGCTTGCGACCCCGCCCGCACCACAAAGCCTTGGCTGGCCTCGTAGCCCGTGGCATGCACACCCTTGCCCTTGCAGGAGAGCACCGGGCCAGCCTTGGCGGCGGGGGCCTTGGGCGCTTGCTCAAACGCATGCACCCCCAGCACCGGCAGCATGCCCAGCATGTGACCCAAAAAGACTTCCATGTCGGCCCGGTCCGCTTCGCTCAGGGACGGCTCGGCGGGCTGGTTGGCGTTGTCCAGCGGCATGCGCTTGGCGGCGCGGGCCAGGGCGATGAGGCGCGACTCCAGAAACTGCACATGCGCCTTGTTGAGCTGCCCGGCCGTGGTGGTGGTGAAGCCGATGGCGCGGGTCCAGAAGTCCTTTTGCGCATAGTGGCTCTCCAGCCGGGGGCGGATGGGGTCGCCCTCGCCCACGTAGAGCATGTCGCCCTCCCCGTCCGGGCGCGGCCCCAGCAGCAGGTAGACCCCGGTCTGCGCCAGCTCGGGCCGGACCTTGACCTGTGGCAGCAGCGCACGCGGAAACACCAGCGCCTTGCCGATCCAGTTGGATTTTTCGACGATGCGCAAGCCGTCGGGGTCGCCGTCGGCAACGAAGATGCGGAGGGAGAAAGGGGTTGAATTCATGGCGTTCAATGTTTGGGTGCTGCCACCGAGCGGTACGCCTGATCCGGCCGATTAGGCACATCCGGGAACCGCAACTCCAACAGGCCCTTCTTCACCATCCCGCCAAGAATGCGGCCCTGCAAGTTTTCTGCATCGCGGTTCAACAAAGCGGCCAAGTCCTTGGATGTGAGCCACCGGCCATCGCACAGGCTCAGCACCAAAGCCTGCATTTCAGCCGCAGGCAGCTTTCCTTTGAGCCGGGCGGGTTCTGCCAATGACAGGAGTTCCGGTGGCAAATGAGGGGAGCTGGCCGTCAAATGAGGGGAGTTCCCGCCCAATTGGGGGGAGCTTTGGGGGGAGTCGCCCAGCAAATGAGTGGAGTCATCTGCGGATTGGGGGGAATCCTCCGCCACGCGGTAGCTTGCCCAGCGCCGCTGGTTTTGCTGGGTCAATAGGCCATCGCGAACCAGCCCCTGAAGCACGCCGGTGATGTCCTTGGAATGCTCACCCGTGATTTCCTGCATACGGCTGTTGGTGACGCTGCCTTCTACTTGGGCCGTCACCACGGCTTGCACCGCCGTTTTGTCCAGCTTGGCAAACCGGTCGCCAAAGCGCACGCGCAGCGCCTGGTCCACTTCATCCGGTATCAGGCTGACCATGGGCAGCACCAGCTTCACACGGTCTGGCTGCAAAGACTCTTCCAACCGTGGCGAGCGCCAATGCTGAGCACGCCAACCGGCGCGAATCTTGTCCATGCCCGAGCCCGCCTTGTCGCCACCACCCATGAGCTGGAACATCAGCTGCAAACTCTTGTTGCGGCATTCGCTCACGCCACCTTGCAGCAACTGCACGCGCGACACCAGCAGAGAGCCAGGGTTGGACAACTCGATCCTGTCCGGGTAACGCTCAATCACCACGCCGCCCTGCCCGCGATGGTCCGCGTGCACCAGCGCGTTGACCACCGCTTCGCGCAGCGCCTCATGCACGGCAGAGTCGTCCTTGCGGTACAGCTCGCGGTCCAACTGAAAAGGCATTTTCAAATCACCGGACAGGCGCTGCATCACCCGCAGATAAAACTGAAACAGGTTGTTTTCCCAAGTGCCATCGGGCACCACGCGGTCGGTCCAGCGCACGGCGGGGTCGTCGGACAGCCGCTCGCGGTAGTCCACATGAAAGCCCGGCAGCGCATCGCGCAAGGCCTCAAACCGGCCAAACATCAACAGGCCCGCCACGGTGGCGCCCTCCAAACCAGTCGCACGGTCGCGGCGCAAGGCGCTCAGCTTGGTAAGCAGGGGCGCATCGTCCAACAGCAGCCACGGATGGTCTGGCGCGCGAGAGGCAAAGCGGTTGCGGTATTGCCGAACAGTCTCCGGGTCAAAGTCCGGCTGGCCAAAGTGCTCCACGATTTGCGAGTCGGCAGGCGTGTCAGACTGGTCGGCCAGCATGCGGCGCACCTCGTCGTCCGAACAGCGGTAGTCGCCCTCATCCGCACGGCGGTAGGTGCCCGTCATGGGGTTGGACCCCACAAACACCGGGCGCTGCAACCGTGAGGCACGCGGCACATTCACCACCACAAACTGGCGGCCCTCGTCTTCCACCGTACGCACATCGTCATCGCGCAGCAGATTGGTGCTGACCTTGTGCCGGTCATTCAACTGACCCCACAGCACAGTGCGCAGCTGCGCGGCATCGGGCACGCCCTCCCACACCAGGCCGATGGGCTTTTCGGCCACGCCCAGCACAATGGTGCCGCCCTGGGTGTTGGCCATGGCGGAATAGGACTCCC
>CAUJJV010000154.1 GCA_963205375.1 Pseudomonadota bacterium | reverse complement strand
GGCTGGTGACTCAGGTGCTTGCGCAGGTGGTCGGCAGCCTCGCGGATTTCGCGCTCTCCGGGCAGGAAGACCAGAATGTCGCCGCTGTTGTGCGGATCGCGCCAGAGCTCGTCCACGCCATCGGCAATCGCGTTGTTCAGGTCGTATTCGCGGCTTTCCTCAAACGGGCGATACCGCGTCTCCACCGGAAACATGCGCCCCGACACCATGATGACCGGCGCTGGTCCTTTGCTCGATTTGAAATGGTCGGCAAAGCGCTGCGCGTCGATGGTGGCAGACGTAACGATGATTTTCAGGTCCGGACGGCGCGGCAGGATCTGGCGCAGGTAGCCCAGCAGAAAGTCGATGTTGAGGCTGCGTTCGTGCGCCTCGTCGATGATGATGGTGTCGTAGGCGTTGAGCAGCGGGTCGGTCTGCGTTTCGGCCAGCAAGATGCCATCGGTCATCAACTTGACCGAGGCGTCCTTGCCCAGCCGGTCGTTGAAACGCACCTTGTAGCCCACCACATCGCCCAGCGGTGTCTTCAGCTCTTCGGCAATGCGCTTGGCCACGCTGCTGGCGGCAATGCGGCGTGGCTGGGTGTGGCCAATGAGCCGGCCACGCTGGCCTCGGGTAGTTGCGCTTGCCCCGTCAGAATTCGGAATGGGGCGCTGACCGCGCCCCATGGCCAGAGCGATCTTGGGCAGCTGCGTGGTCTTGCCGGAACCTGTCTCGCCGCAGAAGATGATGACCTGGTGCGCCTGCATGGCGGCCATGATCTCGTCGCGTTTACCCGACACCGGGAGCGACTCAGGGAATTCGATTTTCAGGGAGCTGGAGGTCAAGGCACGCACTTCGTAGAGAATTGCGGATTATCCCAGTCCTGCCAACCTTGCGAGACCGTTGCACCCACCATGACCTCAGTTTTCAATTTCACCTTCGTGCCCTGGTTCCGGTCGGTTGCGCCCTACATCCACAAGTTCCGCAACCAGACCTTTGTGGTCGGCATCGCGGGTGAGGCGATTGCCGCAGGCAAATTGCCGCACCTGGCGCAGGACCTGGCCATGATCCAGAGCATGGGCGTGAAGATCGTGCTGGTGCACGGTTTTCGCCCGCAGGTGAACGAGCAGCTCAAGGCCAAGGGCCACGCGGCCAAGTATTCGCACGGCATCCGCATCACCGACGAAATGGCACTGGACTGCGCCCAGGAAGCCGCCGGCCAATTGCGCTACGAGATCGAGGCGGCCTTCAGCCAGGGCCTGCCCAACACGCCCATGGCCGACTCCACGGTGCGGGTGATTTCGGGCAACTTCATCACCGCGCGCCCCGTGGGCATCGTCGACGGTGTGGATTTCCAGCACAGTGGGCTGGTGCGCAAGGTGGACATTGCGGGCATTACCAAAACGCTCGATATGGGCGCGATGGTTCTGCTCTCGCCCTTTGGTTTTTCCCCCACAGGCGAAGCGTTCAACCTGGCCATGGAAGAAGTGGCAACCTCGGTAGCCACCGAGCTGCAGGCGGACAAGCTGATTTTTCTGACCGAAGTGCCCGGCATCCGCATGGACCCGACCCAGCCCGCCAGCGAAGACAACCCGATCGATACTGAACTGCCCCTGGCTGCGGCGGAAAAGCTGCTCAAAGCCTTGCCCGCTGCCAACCAGCCCACCGACGTGGCGTTTTATCTGCAGCACTGCGTGAAGGCCTGCAAAAACGGCGTCGAGCGCAGCCACATCATTCCGTTCTCGGTGGACGGCGCCATCCTGCTGGAGGTGTATGTACACGACGGCATTGGCACCATGGTGGTGGACGAAAAACTGGAGAGCCTGCGTGAAGCCACCGAAGAAGACGTGGGTGGCATCCTGCAACTGATCGAACCGTTCGAGAAGGACGGCACCCTGGTCAAGCGCAGCCGTACCGAGATCGAGCGCGACGTGGGTAACTACACCATCATCGAGCACGACGGCGTGATCTTTGCCTGCGCCGCTCTCTACCCCTACCCCGAGGCACGCACCGCCGAAATGGCGGCCCTGACCGTGTCCCCCGAAGTGCAGGGCCAGGGCGATGGCGAGCGCGTACTCAAACGCGTGGAGCAGCGCGCCAAAGCGGCCGGACTGGACAGCATCTTTGTGCTGACCACGCGCACGATGCACTGGTTCATCAAACGCGGCTTTGTCCAGGTGGACCCGGACTGGCTGCCCGAGGCGCGCAAGCGCAAGTACAACTGGGACCGCAAGAGCCAGGTGCTGGTCAAAAAGCTGTAGCCCGGCTCGGCTTCGACAAACCCTTGATGTTTGTCAAATAGGAGGGTATCAAGGCGTCACACAATGGTCACAAACCATTACTACCCGTGACCTATGGCAACCTCCAGAAAAACCAATTCCACCTCTGCTGCAACGCAAGCGAGTGCCCCGTCGCGCAAATCCGGTACCGCGCCCAAAGCGCCGGTGCGCGCTGTAACAGACGGCGATGTTTCCCGCGGAGCCACCCAGAAGGCAGTGGCCAAGTTCACTGCGGGTCAGGCCGTTGACGCTGCGCAGGTCTCCAAAGAGGTAGCCGTCAAGGACATCCTGTCACGCCAGAAGAACAAGACCGCTGCGCTGCAAGCCATTCTGAAAGGCAGCTCGGCCGACGATGTGGTCGCCATTGAGCAGATGCTGCTGGCCGATGGCCGTATCAGCCTCAAAGGCAAGAAGAGCAAGCTCAACCCGGATGAAACCCTGTCCAGAGACTGGCGCACCGGTGGCTACCCCTACGAAAACCTGATGTCGCGCAAGACGTACGAGGCACAAAAATATGCCTTGCAGGTCGAACTGCTCAAGCTGCAGGCTTGGGCCAAGGAAAGCGGCCAGAAAATCGTGCTGTTGTTTGAGGGCCGTGATGCCGCCGGCAAGGGTGGCGCCATCAAGCGTTTCATGGAGCACCTGAATCCCCGCGGCGCACGCGTGGTGGCGCTGGAAAAACCCAGCGAAGTCGAGCGCGGTCAGTGGTACTTCCAGCGCTATGTGCAGCATTTGCCCACGGCGGGCGAAATCGTGCTGCTGGACCGATCCTGGTACAACCGCGCCGGTGTGGAGCGTGTCATGGGGTTCTGCAGTGAACACGAATACCAGGAATTCATGCGGCAGACTCCGATGTTCGAGCGCCAGCTGGTCAACAGCGGTGTCCACCTGATCAAGTTCTGGTTCTCGGTGAGCCGTGGCGAGCAGCGCCGCCGCTTCAAGGAGCGGGAGTTGCATCCGCTCAAGCAATGGAAACTGAGCCCCATCGACTTGGCCTCACTCGACAAATGGGACGATTACACCAAGGCCAAGGAAGCCATGTTTTTCGAAACCGACACCGCCGATGCGCCCTGGACGGTCATCAAGAGCGACTGCAAGAAGCGCGCACGCCTGAACGCCATGCGCTACGTGCTGCACAAGCTGCCCTACACGAACAAGGACCTGAAGAACATCGGCGCACTCGACAACCTGCTGGTGGGACGTGCCCACGTGGTGTACGAGCGTGGTGAGCGCCCCGGCGGCGCCATCCTGTAACTAGCGGCGGCGCGTCTGCCGCCACACCAGCGCCAGACCCACCAGGGCCATGGCACTGAACCACAGGAACGACCAGTTGGCAATGGAGCCCCCCAGGAACGTCCAGTCGACCTGGGTGCAGTCGCCACCGCCGCGGAAAATCATGGGAATGGCCCGTTGCAGCGGGAAGGTTTCGATCATGCCGTACAGATCGCGCCCGCAGGACGCCACCTCGGGCGGATACCACTGCAGCCAGCTCTGGCGGGCCGCCACATAGGCGCCCAGTACGCCCAGCACGACCATGGCCACGTAACCAGTTACTTGCAAGCCTTTTTTGCCTGTAGCTCCCGTCAATGCTGCGCAGACAGCTATCAAAATAAGAGCATACCGCTGCACGATGCACATCGGGCATGGCACCAGTCCCACCACTTCCTGCAAGTACAGCCCAAACGCCAACAGACCCAGGCAGGCCAATAACACCGCCACCATCACGCGCCTTGGGCTGTTGTCCAGCCAGTCCATTACCAAATTCAAGATACGTTTCCTTTTCCAAAGGTCCATACAACCTGCAGGTTGGTGCCCATTGTGCCCCGGAAGTTCCCGCGCGTAGCAAGGGGATCTGTCAAACCGAATAAGATTGGGCATTCTCTTTTTTTCGCACACACCAAACAAGGTTTTCCATGGCACGCACCGTTCAATGTATCAAGCTGGGCAAAGAAGCTGAAGGTATGGACTTCCCGCCCTACCCTGGCGAGCTGGGCAAACGCATCTGGGAAAGCGTCAGCAAGGAAGCCTGGGCCGACTGGCTCAAGCACCAGACGATGCTGGTCAACGAAAACCGCCTGAACCTGGCCGATGCGCGCGCCCGCCAGTACCTGGCCCGCCAGATGGAAAACCACTTCTTCGGCGCTGGCGCCGATGCCGCACAGGGCTACGTTCCCCCCGCCGCCTGAGACTCCCGCCATGACCGCAGCCCGCGCCACCTGGAGCGTGCTGGACACC
>CAUJJV010000153.1 GCA_963205375.1 Pseudomonadota bacterium | reverse complement strand
GAAGTCAAGGCCGACGGCCAGTTCAACGTGGTTTGGAAGACACCTGGTCCTGTGAAGGCCAAACCATGGTCTCCGTACATCGAAGGCAACGACAAGAAGCCCGACGAGCCAGCGAAGAAGTAATTGATGTTGGCCGCTCGGTGATGCGTGGCGGCCAGAAGGGCCGGGAAAGCGATTCCGTTCGTGTCCCCCGGCCTTTGGTCTGCTCCTTTACCTCACTGAATCACTCTCCTAACCCTCCTGGCAAGTGACCTCTCCAGTTCTAGAAAGTCCTATGTTCACGCGCTTTCTTTTGTTGTTTGCTATGTTGTTTATAGCAACACATGCTTATTCCCTAACGGCTGAAGAGGCAAAAGCCATTGCAGTTGGTGAGGGGGACACGCGCATTGAGGCGCTGCGGGCATCCATTGCCGGTGCCGATGACAAGACGGCGCAGTTCATCCAGGCGCTGGCGGACGATGCCGTCAAGGTAGTGGGCGACAAGCCCCTGATCGTCAGGGATGGCAAGGGTGTGGATCCTGTGACGGGTGCCGAGGCCACGTTGCCGGACACCGCCGAAGACATCATGAACAACAACCGCATGCGCGGCGAGATTGACGCTGCGCTGGCTTCCCTGAAGCTGCTGTCACCGGACGCCACCGTGCGCCGTGAAGCAGTCAAGACGCTGCAGGGTGACGTGGATGAAAGCAAACTGCCCCTGTTGGACAAGGCGTTTGCACAGGAGTCCGTTGCCGACATCAAGGACACACTGGGCATGTTGCGCGCCGCTGCCATGCTGGGCAGTGCCGACCAGTCCAAGCGCCTGGAAGCGGCCACCTTGCTGGCACAAAGCTCCCAGGCCGCGACCAAAACACTGCTGATTGAACGTTTGCAGGTGGAGGAAGACCCGGCCGTTAAATCGGCACTGCAACTGAGTCTGAGCAAAGTGGAGTCCCGGCTGGCCTGGGGCGACCGACTGGGTGCGATTTTCAGTGGCATCAGCCTGGGGTCCATCTTGCTGCTCGTCGCATTGGGCCTGGCCATTACCTACGGGTTGATGGGCGTGATCAACATGGCCCACGGCGAGCTGATGATGATTGGCGCCTACGCCACCTATGTAGTGCAGGGGGTGTTCCAGAAATACTTTCCCGGCGCGTTTGACTGGTATTTGCTGGCCTCGGTGCCCGTGGCCTTCCTGGCGTCGGCGCTGGTGGGTGCGGCACTGGAACGCAGTGTGATCCGCTTCCTGTACGGCCGTCCGCTGGAGACCTTGCTGGCGACCTGGGGCATCAGCCTGATGCTGATGCAGCTGGTGCGCACCCTGTTTGGTGCGCAGAACGTGGGTGTAGAGAACCCCAGCTGGATGAGCGGCGGAGTGCAGTTGATGGGCAACCTCTCCTTGCCCTACAACCGTCTGGTGATCGTGGGCTTTGCGTTTGCGGTGTTGGGCGGCGTATGGTTCCTGATCGAGAAAACCCGGTTGGGCCTGTTCGTGCGCGGCGTCACGCAGAACCGCCCAATTGCCTCCTGCATGGGCGTGAACACCGCGCGAATTGATACCTACGCCTTTGCATTGGGCTCAGGCATCGCCGGTTTGGCTGGCTGTGCGCTGAGCCAGGTGGGCAATGTGGGCCCTGATCTGGGCCAAGGCTACATCGTGGACAGCTTCATGGTGGTGGTGCTCGGTGGCGTGGGGCAGCTGGCCGGAACGGTGTACGCCGCGCTGGGCCTGGGGATCCTGAACAAGTTTCTCGAAGGCTGGACCGGCGCGGTGCTGGCCAAGATCGCCGTGCTGGTGTTCATCATCATCTTCATCCAGAAGCGTCCCCAAGGCATCTTTGCCATGAAGGGCCGGAGCGCAGAAGCATGAGCGCCGCGCCGGGCCGTCCCCAAGCAAGCTCGCACCGCAGCCCGCAGGGCGAAGGTATTTCAATGATCCCTACCTTGATTCTTCCTTCCAAAGCCCCCTTGCTCACACGCAAAGGCTGGAGCGCCTGGCTGGCCGCGCTGGTGGTGTTGTGTGCCCTGGCGCCCGTGCTCAACCTGTGGGTACCTGCCGACAGCGTGTTCCACCTGAGCGACTTTGCGGTGGGACTGATCGCCAAGATCATGTGCTACGCCATCTGCGCACTGGCCATGGACTTGATCTGGGGTTACACCGGTATCCTGTCTCTGGGCCACGGTCTATTCTTTGCGCTGGGTGGCTATGCCATGGGCATGTACCTGATGCGCCAGATTGGCCTGGATGGCAACTACAAGAGCGCATTGCCAGACTTCATGGTGTTTCTGGACTGGAAGTCCCTGCCCTGGCACTGGACCTTCTCGGACAGCTTCATCGCCACGCTGTTCCTGGTGGTGGCCGTGCCGGGCCTGGTGGCGCTGGTGTTTGGCTACTTTGCTTTCCGCTCTCGCATCAAGGGCGTGTACTTTTCCATCATCACGCAGGCCATGACCTTTGCCGCCATGCTGCTGTTCTTCCGCAACGAAACCGGGTTCGGCGGCAACAATGGATTTACCGATTTCAAACGCCTGCTCGACATTCCGATTGCCACGCCCAGCATGCGCATGACGCTGTTTGTGCTCACGGCCAGCACCTTGCTGGGGTTCTTTCTGCTGGCGCGCTGGCTGGTCAATTCCAAGTTTGGCCGCGTACTGCAGGCAGTGCGTGATGCCGAGTCGCGGGTCATGTTCAGCGGCTACTCGCCCCTGGGCTACAAGCTCACCATCTGGACCCTCTCGGCCATGATGTGCGGCGTAGCCGGCGCACTGTATGTGCCGCAGGTCGGCATCATCAACCCCAGCGAAATGAGCCCGGCCAACTCGATTGAGATTGCCATCTGGGCTGCGGTGGGTGGGCGTGCCACGCTGATCGGGCCCATCGTGGGCGCCTTTCTGGTCAATGGCGCCAAGAGCTGGCTGACGGTGACTTACCCGGAGTTCTGGCTGTACTTTCTGGGTGCGCTTTTTATTGGGGTGACGCTGTACCTGCCCGATGGGGTGGTGGGATTGGTTAAGAAATTCAAGGGTGGTGCCAAATGACGCCAGACCTGCTGGAACAAGGCGCCAAGCGCATTGAGGCCCGAATGGCCGCGCTGGCTGCCAACACCGGGCAAACCGAGTCGGGTGGTCGCAACGCGGGCTTCTCCCGCGTGCTGACCCAGGGCGAAGTAGATGTGACCCACGGGCGCATCCTCTACCTGGAGGATGTGCACGTC
>CAUJJV010000152.1 GCA_963205375.1 Pseudomonadota bacterium | reverse complement strand
ATGCGCTTTTCCAGCTCTTCCACATTCAGCGTGGGAGCCACCCAGTTGCCCAGGTTGGGCATCTGCGGGATGTTGTTGGTGGCCCCTTTGGCCAGGTTTTGCAGAAAGTCAAAACCGGGGACGAACTTGCCAAAACCGCTGGTGTCTGAATCGCTCATGGTGTCTCCAAAGGGGGTGTTATCTCTGCTGCATGCAGCTTACTCCACTGTACTCCTTCTGGACACCCCGGAAAACACGCAGCAGCGGTGCAGCGGCAGTGGTTCAGTGCTTGTGCTCGGCCATCGGCGCAGCCGTGTTCACCGGCACCTTGAGTTCGGTCCTGCTTTCCACACCCCTGGCATCCTTGAACACCAGGGTCAGGGGGATCGTGGTGTCCTTCTTCAGGGGTGCCTTCAGGTCCATCAGCATGACGTGGTAGCCGCCAGGCTTGAGTTCCACAGCTTTGCCTGCTGGCAGGTCCAGACCGGGGACGGCACGCATTTTCATGATGTTGTTGTCCATGGCCATTTCATGCACTTCCGTCACACCCGCAACCGGCGACGAAGCGGCTACCAGGCGAGAGCCTTCTTTGGCGGTGAGCTTCATGAACGCGCCGGTGGCCATCTGGCCTTGCACGGTGGCGCGTGCCCAGGCGTCTTTCACTTCGACGGTCTGGGCAAATGCCTGGATGGAAAGAGTGGTGGTCAGCAGGGTGGCAGCAACGAGAGTCGATTTTTTCATGGGTCTTCCTTGGTAAAAAATGGGTTTCAGTGGGCGTGACCGCCCGCGGGACGGATGTGCAGCACGGCAGGTCAAAGGACCTGCAGCTGACTGGTGGCGGGGATGTCGGCGCGAAGCCGGTCAGATCAGAGCGGGGGGCGCGCGCGCAGCCAATGTGGCATCGCTGCGATAAGCCACGGGCGCCAGTGCCCGGAAGCCCACAGGGCCAGAAGTTGTCTTGGGCAAAGCTGCAAGATCAACTGCCACCGGAGGCGCTGCGTGCAGTGCCAGACACAACACGCAATCCAGCGTATGGCGGCCTTGGGCCACGCCATCATCACTGCTGGCATCCACCAGCTGGATGGCACCAGACGCCGAGCACACCAGCACGCTGGTGTGCGGCTGCACCACGGGTGCCGCAACGGCAACCGCCATCGACAACACAAACCACGCCAGCACGGAGCGGGCGATCAGTCTGGAGTGGCGAAGGGCTTGCAAAAGCGTCATGGGCCGCATTATCAGCCCATTTGCAGACACTGCCAAAGCTTGACCTCAGTCAAAGACCATCGACGCGCGTCCGCGCATGATGGATACTTGTATTTCCAATCCATTGACTGACTGCACCATGACCAAGCTCGACACCACCCCCTTCAAAGCCCAACTGCTGGAACAGCGTGCATCGCTGCTGGGTCAGCTGGCCACCCTGCGCGGCGGTGACGTGACCCGTGCCGAGGCATCGGCAGAGCACTTCTCGCGCCGCGAAGACTCCCAGGCCCAGACCACCACCGAGCGCGAGCTGGAACTGACACTGGACTCCCGCGAAACCGCAGAGCTGGACGCAGTGGAAGCCGCACTCCAACGCATTGCGGCTGGCACCTACGGCGAGTGCACCGACTGCGGTGTTCATATTGCTGCAGCACGCCTGCAGGCCACGCCTGAAGCGCCCCGTTGCATCCACTGCCAGGAAAAAGCCGAAAAAGCCTGACCGGCGGAAAGCGGCCTGCGGGGCTGCTATCCTGCGCGCATGCGCAGTCTGTTTCATTTCGCTTTCAACGTCACCGACCTGGACATCGCACGCCGTTTTTACGGCGGCGTGTTGGGATGCGCCGAGGGTCGCAGCACTGCGACCTGGGTCGACTTTGATTTCTTTGGCCACCAGCTCTCGCTGCATCTGGGCCAGCCTTTTCCCACCGCCAACACCGGCCATGTAGGCGACCACCTGGTCCCCATGCCCCACTTTGGCTTGGTGCTGGCACTGCCGGACTGGCAGGCCCTCGCCCAGCGCCTCACGGATGCGGGCACGGCCTTTGTGCTGGAGCCACAGCTGCGTTTTGCCGGCCAGCCTGGCGAACAATGGATCCTGTTTTTTCTGGACCCGTTTGGCAATCCGATTGAGATCAAGGGATTCCAATCGCTCGATACGGTTTACGCATCATGATGAACTACACCTTCTGGTCAGCCACCATCCTGCTGATCCTGATCACCGACCCGATCGGAAATATCCCGATATTCGCAAATGCGCTCAAGCACGTTTCACCCCAACGGCGCCCTTGGGTGATCCTGCGCGAGATCGCCATCGCATTTGGATTGCTGCTGACCTTCATGTTTGTTGGCGAGAGCTTTCTGCGGGTGATGAATCTCAGCGAGCTGGCCCTGCAGATTGGCGGCGGCGTGATCCTTTTCCTGATCGCACTGCGCATGGTGTTTCCCCCACCGCCTGGTCCAGATTCCGAGCAGTTGCAGGAGCCCCTGATCGTACCGCTGGCCGTGCCTGCCATTGCCGGCCCCTCGGCACTGGCCACCGTGTTGTTGCTGGTATCGCAGCAGCCGGACAAGCGTATCGAGTGGATTGGCGCACTGTGCGTCACGATGGCCATCAGCGCCATCGTGCTGGTGTCAGCTGAGCGCATTCAACGCATCATTGGCGACCGGCTGGTCACCGCGGTGGAGCGGCTGATGGGACTGGTGCTGGTGTCGGTGGCGATTGAAATGATGCTGCGCGGTTTCAAGACCTTCGCGCTGCAACTGGCCCGCGGCTGAGCCCTCTCAGGCTGCTAGCGCCCGCGCATGGTGGCGCAGGTGGTCTTCGATGAAGGTGCTGATGAAATAGTAGCCATGGTCGTAACCCGCATGGCGACGCAATTCAAATGGCTGGCCCACACTGGCACAGGCCGCTTCCAGCAAGTGCGGACGCAGTTGAACCTCCAGAAACTTGTCGGCCAGCCCCTGGTCCACCAGAATGCCGCCAGGGTACGGCGCGCTGGTTTGCGCAGCCATCAGAGCACTGGCATCGTGGGCGGCCCAGGTGCTTTCGTCCTGCCCCAGGTAGCCGGTAAATGCGTGCTTGCCCCAGGGGCATTGCGCTGGTGCGCAAATCGGTGCCAGCGCTGACAGCGACTTGAACATGCCGGGATGCCGTAGCGCCAGCGTCAGTGCGCCGTGCCCGCCCATGGAATGGCCGGTGATCCCGAGCCGTTGGCCATCCAGCGGCAATTCCTGCGCCATGCGCGGCAGCAGCTCGCGCAGCAAGTAGCTTTCCATGCACCAGTGGCCGCTCCACGGCGCCTGGGTGGCATCCAGATAAAAGCCGGCGCCCACGCCAAACTCCCAGTGGTCGGCTTCGCCCACAATGCCGGCGCCGCGCGGACTGGTGTCAGGCGTAATCAACGCCAGCCCCAGTTCGGATGCAATGCGCTGGGCTCCTGCCTTGAAAGCAAAGGTCTCTTCGGTACAGGTCAGCCCGGCCAGGAAAACCAGCGCCGGCACAGGGCCTTTGCTGGCCTGGGGAGGCAGATACACCCCGAAGCCCATGGGAAGCCCGATCTCTGCGGAGAAATGCCGGTAAAAGCGCTGCACGCCACCAAAACAGACGTGCTCACTTTGCAGGTTGAAGTCCGTCGAAGTGGTCATCAATAAATCACCACACCACGGATCGACTCGCCGCGCTTCATCAGATCGAAGCCTTTGTTGATGTCTTCGAGTGGCATGGTGTGGGTGATGAGGTCGTCGATATTGATCTTGCCTTCCATGTACCAGTCCACAATTTTGGGCACATCGGTGCGGCCGCGGGCGCCACCAAAGGCCGAGCCTTCCCACTTGCGGCCCGTGACGAGCTGGAATGGGCGGGTAGAGATTTCAGCACCGGCTTCGGCCACGCCAATGATGATGCTGCGGCCCCAGCCCTTGTGCGTGCATTCGAGCGCCTGGCGCATGACCTGGGTGTTGCCGATGCATTCGAAGCTGTAGTCCGCACCGCCGTCGGTGAGTTGCACGATGGCGTCGACGACCGTCCCACCCGCTGCTTGTACTTCCTTGGGGTTGATGAAGTGCGTCATACCGAACTTGCGTGCCATCTCCTGGCGTGCGGGGTTGATGTCCACGCCAATGATCTTGTCGGCGCCCACCATCTTCGCGCCCTGAATCACGTTCAGCCCAATGCCGCCCAGCCCGAATACGACCACGTTGGCACCCGCCTCCACCTTGGCGGTGAAGATGACCGCGCCGATGCCGGTGGTCACGCCGCAGCCGATGTAGCAGACCTTGTCGAACGGAGCGTCTTCACGGATTTTGGCCAGTGAAATTTCAGGTGCGACGGTGTAGTTGCTGAACGTGGACGTGCCCATGTAATGGAAGATCGGCTCGCCATTCAGGCTGAAGCGGCTGGTGGCGTCAGGCATCAGACCCTTGCCCTGCGTGCCACGGATCAGCTGGCACAGGTTGGTCTTGCGCGATAGACAGAATTTGCACTGGCGGCATTCGGGGGTGTAGAGCGGAATGACGTGGTCGCCCTTCTTGAGCGTGGTCACACCGGGACCCACGTCCACCACAATGCCAGCGCCTTCGTGGCCCAGGATGGCGGGGAAGATGCCTTCAGGGTCGGCACCGCTGAGCGTGTAGTAGTCCGTATGGCAGATGCCGGTGGCCTTGATTTCCACCAGCACTTCCCCGAACTTGGGGCCCTGCAGATCCACGGTTTCAATGGTCAATGGTTGGCCTGCTTTCCAGGCAACGGCGGCTTTGGTTTTCATTCTGGGGTCTCGCTGGTTTGGTTCAATGCGCTGGGGTCAGGGATAGCGGCCGCTGTCGGGCGACCGGGCCGCACCTTGACTTCGGGTGGCACCACATCCTGGTCGATGGCACCAAACACGCTGAGACCATCGCGCCCCTTCATCTCAATGCGGATGGTGTCCCCGTACTTCATGAATTCGGTGCTGGGCTGTCCATCCTGGATGGTTTCCATGGCGCGCTTTTCAGCGATGCAGCTGTAGCCGTTGGGCCAGTCCGTCCGCCCTTTTTTCTCCACGCCCTTGTTGCTCACGGTGCCTGAACCAATGATGGAGCCGGCGCGCACATTGCGGGTCTTGCACAGGTGGGCGATGAGCTGACCGAAGTGGAATGTCATCTCCGGACCGGCGTCGCACATGCCGACCTTGCGGCCGTTCCAGGTGCTTTGCAGACTCAGGTGCACCCGGCCCTTGGCCCAGGACTCACCCAACTCGTCGGGCGTGACTGCCACCGGACTGAAGGCCGTAGCGGGCTTGCTCTGCACAAAGCCAAACCCTTTGGCCAGCTCGTCGGGAATGAGGTTGCGCAGGCTCACGTCGTTGGCCAGCATGACCAAACGGATGCCGTCAATCGCCCGGTCCGCCGCGCAGCCCATGGGGAGGTCGCCGGTGATGACCGCCACTTCCGCTTCGAAGTCGATACCGAACGCCTCGCTGGCGCACACGATGGGGTCCTGGGGTCCGAGAAAATCGTCGCTACCACCCTGGTACATCAGTGGATCGGTGTAAAAACTCGCAGGCACTTCGGCGCCACGCGCCTTGCGCACCAATTCCACATGGTTGAGGTACGCCGAACCATCGGCCCACTGGTAGGCACGCGGCAGCGGTGCCATGCACTGTGCCGGGTCAAACGGAAAGGCATGGCGCGCCCGACCCGCGTTGAGGGCGTCGTACACGTCCTGCAATTGGGGCGACAGGTAGTTCCAGTCATCCAGTACCTGTTGCAGCCGATTGGCAACATTCGAAGCGTAGGCTGCCTGGGTCAGGTCGCGGGAAACCACAACCAACTGGCCGTCGCGGGAACCGTCTTTGTAGCTTGCAAGTTTCATGGGCTTATTTTCGCGTGTTTTGTTACCGTGGCTTACACTGAAAACGTTGTTAGGGACATTCTGTTGTCCCTAACCATCCCAATCCATGCGCAGCACACTGAACATTCCTGACCCCGACTTGCCACGGGCCCAACGTCTGTGGGGCCGGTGGCCGGCGGTGACCGTGGGCGTACTGCTGGCCCACTGGGGCCTGTTGCATGCCTTGCCGTCTGCAACAATTCCATTGCAACCACAGGACGCCCAGCCCGTAGCAATGACCTTCACCACCCGCACCATCATGCCGGTGGCGCAGGATGTGGTGCGCCAGGAAGCTCCCAGCCGTACCGTCAAGACCCAGGCTCAGCCAACGGAGTTCAAGAGAATTCGCCCTCTACCCCTCGTAGAACCTGCGCAGAAAGCTCCTGATTTGATAGCAAATACAGAGGCATCACCTGCGATGACGAACCAGGACGCGCCAGACCTCCAGCTGGCGGCGGCCACCACCGTCACTGAAACGCCCACGCCCGCCAGCACCAAACCGTCGGAAACACAGGCGCTGCAGAATTACGCGATACCTGGCTCGGTGCGGCTGAAATACGAAGTCAGGGGTGAAAAAAGCGGCATTCCCGTATTTGCCAATGGAGAGCTTCTGTGGGTTCAGGACGGCAAGACCTACGAAGCCCGCATGGAAATCAGCATCCTGATGTTTGGCCGGGTGCAAACCAGCAAGGGCCAGTTGGGCGCCCATGGGCTGGAGCCCCTGCGTTTTGGCGACAAAGTGCGCAGCGAAGTGGCAGCGCACTTTGACAGATCCAAAGGCAAAGTCACCTTCAGCGCCAACACCCCCGATGTCGCCATGCTGCCCGGCGCTCAGGACCAGCTGAGCATCTTCATGCATGTGGCGTCCATGATCGGCGGAGACCCGCGCCGCTTTCCACCAGGCACCGAGCTGTCCTTCCAGGCCATTGGTCCGCGGTCGGCCGAGACCTGGGCTTTTACCGTCGGAAACCTGGAAACACTGACCCTGCCAGGCGGCACCATCAAGGCACTTAAATTATCGCGCCCGCCTGCCAATGAGTATTCACCGCGGGCCGATGTCTGGCTGGCGCCTGAAATGGCCTATATGCCGGTACGCATCCGGCTCAAGGAAGCCAACGGCGATATTGCCGACCAGCAATGGAGTGCCACACAAAAACCCTGAGTACGGGTCTGCGGGCCGGAAATAGCTGTTACTCTTGAAACCGGATCAAGTGCTCTTACATGCATTGCAAC
This sequence comes from Pseudomonadota bacterium, assembly GCA_963205375.1. GTDB lineage: Bacteria > Pseudomonadota > Gammaproteobacteria > Burkholderiales > Burkholderiaceae_C > Allorhodoferax. Next base: position 332 of record CAUJJV010000152.1, on the reverse strand, counting down.
ACAGGACACCCTCACGCCATGCACACACTTTACGACTCTGATACCTATTCCGTGACCCACATGCTGGCCAGCGCGGAAGCGCCGGAGCAGCACCCGTCGGGTGCCAGCAAGAGTGAGCAGTGGCCCACCAGCGCCCGCACACTGATGCGCCATGGCTTCGAAATCGTGGACAAACGCGCCGGCAAGGAGGTCTATCTGGACGGCTCCTGGGCTGAGCTATTCCAGCAGCACGTCATGGCCTGGCAGGTCAACACGCCCACCCAGGAAGAAGTGGAAGACACACTGGAGCGGTACGCCGAACTGGCGCAAAACCCGGTCGTGGTTCACTGAGC
>CAUJJV010000151.1 GCA_963205375.1 Pseudomonadota bacterium | reverse complement strand
CTGAAACGCTTGAAGCGGCGCAGTTCGCAAAATGGCTTGTTGATTTCCACCCGCTCGTGGATGGCGACATCCACGCCGTCCACATCAATGGTGCGCAAGCCGAATTCGGGTTTTTCGTAGTCCTTGCCCAGACGGTGCATCAGGTCATATCCGGCAGAAATACGCTGGGCGAACGGGTTCTGTCCGGCCACCGACAGGGGGTTCCCGTACAGTTTGGCAGCGGCCAAAGCCAGATCGGAAAACGGCTCCATCAGGGAACGTTGGGTCTCGTAGAGCTGGTACAGCATGAAAATCTCGCTTTCGGAAATGTTGCAGTGCAATATAACAGTATTGGCTGACTCAAGGCTGAGGACTTGCCTTGAGGATGCCGCGCACCGCATTGCGGCTGTGTGCGCCAAAATTGCCTAAAAGGTCGGCAATGGCTGCGTCCAGCCGCGCGCGGTCGGCCGGCGTGCGCTGGGCCAGCTCGGCAGTCAGGTTGATGCCGTCTTCCTTGACACCAAAGTCAAATGCCGGATCTGATACGTAACCCGGAGGCATGGTGACCACCAGTGTGGCCACCAGCGGGGCGCCGGCAGCGGCAGACTGCGCGGATACGGTGTCGCGCACATAACGGTCATTCCAGTCCGGGTAGCTGCGGTCGCGGTCCTGATTGCGCAGCGATTGTTCGATGGCGGTGTCTTTCTTTGCAATAGCTGCCGCGTGCAGCAGTTCGGTCTGGTATTTTTCCAGTGCCAGGTGGCGGTTGGAAAGCAGGACAACCATGTCGTTTTTCATGCCGGACATGCCCGCCATGGCCAGGGCATTGGCTGCCAGGAGCTTCAGTGTGGACTCGCCCGGCGCAAGGCTGGCGTGGTAAGGCTGTGTGAGGTCCTGCAGGTAGTGCAGCGACAGGCCGGTAAAGCGCCAGCCCCAGTAAGGATGTCCGGTGCGAAAGGCCAGTGCTGCCAGGCTGGTGTACTGGTAGGAGCGCAGCAGGGGGAATGTCCGCTTGAGGAAGGGTGCCGCCGCATACAGCACTGCGCTCTCGTGCATGAAGCCCATATGGAAAGGAGCCTGTGTGGAATAGGACAGGGCAGGGTTACCAAACGGGAGCTTGCCGAACCCGTAGGCCTTGCCCCAGTCGGAGGGGCTGTCTTCCCAGAGATTGATATCCAGGCCATAGTCTGGCTCGTCCGAGGCCGATGCCAGCACCACCAGCGGGCTGATGGTGTCACCGGGTTTGAGGCCAATGAAGCGCTGTGTGGGCTTGGCAGGCTCAGGCAGGGTGTTGACCGCTGCATAGGGCAGTACAGGGCCATGGGCTGTCGGGTTGAGCGGGTCCGGCTGGTAGTAGAGCGCCAGTTTGGCATTGGGCGCCACACGAAGGGCCATCAGGAATGCCAGCCTCCGGGCATCATCGGAACGTGCGGGATCGGCCTTGAACGCGAGCATGGCCGGTCGTGCAGGGTACTTATCCAGATTGGCCGCGGCCCAGGCTTCCTGGCTGGCCAGCAGGGCTTCCAGCGTTTTTTCTTCGGCTCTGAGGAAGCTTTCCAGCGGTTCCACGGTGACAACCTGGGCCTGAGCCAGCTCCGGCATTTTTTCAAATGCCCGGTAGGCAGGAAAGCTGTGGTTGCCCCATGCGAAAACCTGTGAAGTCGCCAGTCCGGCAAGCAACGTGAGCGTGGTGCCCAGTTTTTTCATTGTGTCGTCTCCTGTCTGTTCTACGCTGGATTATGCTGCGGCATGCTTTCATTCCAACGCACCGTGGTTTTGCTGTTCGCCGTGCTCTGGGCCGGCGGGTCCAGTGCCTGCACGATTTGTGCACCCGCCGATGGGCAAAATACGCTGGTACGCCAACTGGCTGCAGCGGACCATATTGTGATGGCGCAATGGACGGGCCGAGGCCAGGCCAGGGTGCAGGCCGTTGTCCGCGCCAGCGTGACGGTTGGTACACCGGTTGGCGCGGACTGGGCGCCTGGTCTGCCTGCTCCGGCTCCGGTGCATCCCGATGATTCGGTGTTGCTGGTGATGCCATCCGGCGGTTCTTCATGGCAGGCCTTGGGTTATCTGCCGCTGGCCAGATTGCCCTGGCTACGCCGTGTTGCTGCATTGCAGCCCGCTGTACCCACTGCAGAAGGCTCTCAGGCGCGGGCTGAACGGTCGGTGGATGATCTGGAGGACCGTTACCCCCTGGTAGCCCAGTTTGCCTACGATGAAATTGCGGTGCAGCCCTACGCCGTATTGCGGGCACTTGCCTCCAGGATCGATGGAAAGCGTGTGGCGCAGTGGGTGAGGGATGATGCGCGGTCCGCGCGGTTTCCGCTGTACTACCTGCTGCTGGGGTTGACGGGAACAGACGGTGATGCCATGTCACTGGCGCAACAACTGGAGCAGGGGCGCCGTGCCACCCATGGACCGGAACTGTCCGCCATGCTGGCCGCCGTTGTGGCCTTGCGCCGCGACGCCGGATTGGCGTGGGTGGAGCGGTATTACCTGGCGGCCCGCCAGACCAGTGATGCCGATGTGCAAGCCGCCTTGCTGGCACTTAGTGTGCATGGCACGGACGGTGCCGTGGTTTCTAAAGAGCAGGTGGTTGCCGCCTACGCCCGCTACATTGCGCGCAACCCGCAACGGGCGGGTTTTGTGGCGTCGGACCTGGCCAACTGGGGGCGCTGGGAATTTGCCGAGGCCTTTGGCGCGGCCCTGCGTTCCGGCGATGCACAGGTGTTTTCTTCGCGCTACGCGATGGTGTTCTACCTGCTGCGCAATCCGCGCCCGCAAGCCAAGGCATTGGTGGAAACACTGCGGGCCGAGAAACTGATGTAGTTTCCCGGCCCGAAAATGCTATCTATTTGATAGCTGCTTACGCAATATGGACGGGGGCTAACCCCCGTTTTTGCTTACATTACCTTGGCAATGGCCTGGCAGACGTACTCAATGTTCTTGCTGTTGAGCGCGGCCACGCACATGCGGCCGGTGTCGGTGCCATAGACGCCGAATTCGGAGCGCAGACGCACCATCTGGTCCTTGGAGAGACCGGAGTAGCTGAACATGCCGATCTGGGTGGTGATGAAGGACATGTCCTGCTTTACGCCGGCAGCCTTCAATCCATCCACCAGCTTCTGGCGCATGGCCTTGATGCGCACGCGCATTTCGCCCAGCTCTTTTTCCCACAGCGCGCGCAGCTCGGGGTTGTTCAGCACCGCAGCCACCACGGCACCACCATGGGTGGGAGGGTTGGAGTAGTTGGTGCGGATAACGATCTTCAACTGGCTCAGCACGCGGCTGGCTTCTTCCTTGTCCTGGCACAGCACCGACAGGCCGCCCACGCGCTCGCCGTACAGGCTGAAGCTCTTGGAGAAGGAGGTGGAGACAAAGAAGTTCAGGCCGGAGGCCACAAACTTCTGGATCACGGCGCCATCTTCAGCAATGCCGTAGCCAAAGCCCTGGTAGGCCATGTCCAGGAAGGGGGTCAGGTTCTTGGCCTTGACCACCGCAATCACCTGGTCCCATTGTGCGGGCGTGATGTCATAGCCGGTGGGGTTGTGGCAGCAGGCGTGCAGCACGACGATGGTGCCGGCAGCGGCAGCGTTCAGGCTGGCCAGCATGCCTTCAAAGTTCACACCGCCCTTGCCACCGTTGGCTGTCGCGTCGAAGTACGCATAGGTGCCCACTTCGAAACCGGCATTGGTGAACAGCGCGCGGTGGTTCTCCCAGCTGGGGTCGGAAATCAGTACTTTGGCGTTGGGGCTGACTTTCTTCAGGAAGTCGGCACCGATCTTCAGACCACCGGTGCCGCCGATGGCCTGCACCGTGGCTACGCGGCCGGAGGTGACGGGCTCGCTGTCCGCACCAAAGACCAGGGCTTTGACAGCGTTGTCGTAGGCCACGATGCCGTCGATGGGCAGGTAGCCGCGCGCGGTGGGTTTGTCCATCATGGTCTTTTCAGCAGCTTGCACGCATTGCAGCAGGGGCAGCTTGCCGTTGTCGTCGAAATACACGCCAACGCCCAGGTTCACCTTGTTGGGGTTGGTGTCAGCGTTGAATTGTTCGTTCAGACCCAGGATGGGGTCGCGGGGAGCCATTTCGACGGCGGAAAAGAGAGACATGGACGGATCCTGTGTGGGGGTTGGGGGAAACCCGGTATTTTACCGGTGTGGCAGCAAGGCCGCCAGTTGGTGTGTCAGCTCGGCGGCGGGAATACTTTTGCAGCCACTGGCGTTCTGGCCGCTCCAGAGCGGCGAGAAATCGCTACGGCCTGCGGCTTCAGCCTTGGCCCGCAGGGGCGCCATGGCGGTGGTGGCCAGCGGAAACTGCGGTGTGGCTGCGCTCAGCGGGCCGAGTTCGCGAATCACCCGGTTGACGATGCCGCGCGCCGGGCGGCCGGTAAACAGGTTGGTCAGCGCCGTATGCCGTGCCGCGGGGCTTTGCAGGGCAGCCCGGTGCAGGGCGCTGGTCGTGGCCTCCGGGCACAGCATGTAGGCGGTGCCCACCTGGACGGCGCTGGCGCCCAGCACCATGGCGGCTGCCACGCCCCGGGCATCGGCAATGCCGCCGGCCGCGATGACGGGCAGGTTCACCGCCTGCACGATCTGGGGTAACAAGGCAAAGGTCCCGACCTGTGTGGTGATGTTGTCACTGAGAAACATGCCCCGGTGGCCACCGGCTTCCAGTCCCTGCGCGATGATGGCATCGGCACCGTGCTCCTGTAGCCAGAGGGCTTCTTCCACGGTGGTGGCGGAGGACAGCACCTTGGCGCCCCAGGCTTTGACCCGCTGCAACAGGTCCGTGTGGGGCAGCCCAAAGTGGAAGCTGACCACAGCGGGACGAAACGCTTCGACCAGTGCGGCAGTCTCTTCGTTAAACGGGTTGCGGCCTGGTCCGGCGGCGATCGAGGATGGGTCGATGCCGTACTCGGCGTAATAGGGCGCCAAAGCACTGCGCCAGCGCGTCTCTCGGGCCGCATCGGGCGCGGGGGGCGTGTGGCAGAAGAAATTGACGTTGAAGGGCATGTCGGTCAGCTGGCGCAGTTGCGTCAGTTCGTCCCGTAACTGCTGGGGGCTCAGCATGGCGCAGGGCAGGGAACCCAGGCCCCCGGCGTTGCAGACGGCCGCTGCCAGGGCGCTGCCCTGCACGCCGGCCATGGGGGCTTGAATGATGGGCAGCGTGGTACCCAGGGAAAAAGGAAGTTGCATCGTGTCTGGACCTGAAATGTCAACCTAGTCTACAGTCATGGGTTTGGCCTTTCGCCTGAGCCCGAGATCACCACCATGTCCGTACCCGCACCCCTGGCTGTAGCCGTATCCGATGACGTTGAGACGGTTCGCACGGGCACGTTTGTGCGTTTTCCGGGCTCACCGTTTGAGTTGTACCAGCCGTACCCGCCTGCCGGGGACCAGCCCGAGGCCATCAACCAGCTGGTCGAAGGCGTGGAAGACGGTGAGGTATTCCAGACCCTGCTGGGCGTGACTGGCTCTGGAAAGACCTTCACCATGGCCAACGTGATTGCGCGGCTGGGTCGGCCAGCCATTGTGTTTTGCCACAACAAGACGCTGGCGGCGCAGCTGTACAGCGAATTCCGCGAGTTCTTCCCCAAGAATGCAGTGGAATATTTCGTCAGCTACTACGACTACTACCAGCCAGAGGCCTATGTGCCGCAGCGCGATCTGTTTATCGAGAAAGACAGCGCCATCAACGAGCACATTGAGCAGATGCGGCTCTCGTGTACCAAGAGCATCCTGGAGCGGCGCGATGTGGTGATTGTGGCCACCGTCTCCGCCATCTATGGTATCGGCCAGCCCGAGGCGTATCACAAGATGATCATGACACTGCGCGCGGGCGACAAACTGGGCCAGCGTGATGCCATTGCGCAACTGGTGCGCATGCAGTACCAGCGCAACGACATGGATTTTTCCCGCGGCACCTTTCGCGTGCGCGGTGACACCATCGACATCTTCCCCGCTGAACATTCCGAAATGGCGCTTCGGCTGGAGCTGTTCGACGACGAGATTGAGAGTCTGCAGCTGTTTGATCCGCTCACCGGGCGCATTCGCCAGAAAATTCCGCGTTTTACGGTCTACCCCAGCAGCCACTATGTCACCCCGCGTGAACAGGTGTTGCAGGCGGTGGAAACCATCAAGCTGGAACTGGCCGATCGTCTGAAAGAGTTCGTCAGCCAGGGCAAGCTGGTCGAAGCCCAGCGATTGGAGCAGCGCACCCGGTTTGATCTGGAAATGCTCAGCGAAGTGGGGCACTGCAAAGGTATTGAAAATTACTCGCGCCATCTGGCTGGCAGCGCGCCGGGTGATCCGCCATCCACGCTGGTCGACTACTTGCCGCGCGATTCGCTGATGTTTATCGACGAAAGCCACGTCACCATCGGCCAGTTTGGAGCCATGTATCTGGGTGACCGGTCCCGCAAGACGACGCTGGTGGAGTACGGCTTCCGGCTGCCCAGCGCGCTGGACAACCGGCCGCTGAAGTTTGACGAGTTTGAGCAGCGCATGCGCCAGGTGGTCATGGTGTCGGCCACACCTGCCCAGTGGGAAAAAGACCATTCGAGCAAGGTGGTGGAGCAGGTGGTGCGCCCTACTGGCCTGATCGACCCCGAAGTGGAAGTGCGTCCCGCCACCCACCAGGTGGACGACGTGCTGCAGGAAATCCGTATCCGGGTCGAGAAGAACGAACGGGTGCTGATCACCACGCTGACCAAGCGCATGGCTGAGCAACTGACCGACTATCTGACGGACAACGGCGTCAAGGTGCGTTATTTGCACAGCGACGTGGACACCGTGGAGCGCGTGGAGATTTTGCGCGACCTGCGCCTGGGTACCTTTGATGTGCTGGTGGGTATCAACCTGCTGCGCGAGGGGCTGGACATTCCCGAGGTGTCGCTGGTTGCGATTCTGGATGCAGACAAGGAAGGCTTCCTGCGTTCTGAGCGTTCACTGATCCAGACGATTGGCCGGGCGGCGCGCAATCTGGAAGGCAAAGCCATTCTGTATGCCGACAAAGTCACCGACTCCATGGCGCGGGCGATCAGCGAAACCGAGCGCCGTCGCAAGAAACAGATTGCCCACAACCTCGAGCAGGGTATTACGCCCAAGGCCATCGTCAAGAAGGTGCGCGACCTGATCGACGGTGTCTACAGCGAGAAGGCGGGCAAGGAAGCCGAGCGTCTGGAACGCGATGCCCAGCAGCGTGCGCAGGTGGAGGACATGAGCGAGAAAGATATTTCCCGTGAAATCAAGCGCCTGGAGAAGCTGATGATGGAGCACGCCCGCAATCTCGAATTCGAAAAGGCGGCGCGGGTGCGGGACCAATTGACCATTTTGAAAGAGCAGGCATTCGGTGCCTCCGGCTCGGACAACCTTGCGGTTCTTGCATCTCCCTCCAAATAGTCGGGTATTCGACCGATCAGTCTAGGTATCCGAGCGAAATACTTGGTTTATTGTTATACTTGACTCCATTAGTCAACCAAATACGCCGGAAGGAGCATGCGATGCGTCTCACTACCAAAGGCCGCTTTGCGGTCACAGCGATGATTGATCTGGGTCTGCGCCAGAGCAGCGGTCCCGTTACGCTCGCGGCCATCAGCCAGCGTCAACAAATTTCGCTGTCCTATCTGGAACAGCTGTTCGGCAAGCTGCGCCGCAATGAACTGGTGGAATCCACCCGTGGCCCCGGTGGCGGCTATACCCTGGCGCGCAAGGCCGCTGACATCACCGTGGCGGACATCATTGTGTCGGTGGACGAACCCATTGATGCCACCCAGTGTGGTGGCAAGGAAAACTGCCTGGGCGAAGGTAACCGATGCATGACCCACGATCTGTGGGCGTCTTTGAACACCCGCATGGTGGAGTTTTTAGAATCTGTTTCACTGCAAAAGCTGGTGGATGAGCAATTGGCCAAGGGCGTCCATGTGGAGGACAAACCCAGTGTCAAGCGTGCCATTCAGGCCATGCCGATGGTGAAGCCTGTGCGTATCAATGCACCCAATTCCGTTTTTGCCCTGGGCAATGCTTTTTCCAAATCCTGAGATAGATCAAACCATGGATTCGACCCCCCACTTTCCCATTTACATGGACTACAGCGCCACCAACCCGTGCGACGAACGGGTGGTCGACGCGATGGTGCCCTGGTTGCGCACCCATTTTGGTAATCCCGCTTCCCGTAGCCACGCCTGGGGCTGGGAGGCAGAAGCTGCGGTAGAGAAGGCCCGTGAGCAGGTGGCTGCCTTGATTGGTGCCGACCCACGTGAGATCGTCTGGACTTCCGGTGCAACGGAATCCAACAACCTGGCTCTCAAGGGCGCAGCCCACTTTTACCAGTCCAAGGGCAAACACATCATCACCGTCAAGACCGAGCACAAGGCCGTGCTCGACACCTGCCGTGAACTGGAACGCCAGGGCTTTGAGGTGACCTACCTCGACGTGCAGGAAGATGGTCTTCTGAATCTGGAGTCCCTCAAGGCTGCCATTCGTCCCGATACCATTCTGGCCAGCGTCATGTTCGTGAACAATGAAATTGGCGTGATTCAGGACATTGCCGCCATTGGTGCGATCTGCCGTGAAAAAGGCGTGATCTTCCATGTGGATGCAGCCCAGGCCACCGGCCGCGTGCCGTTTGATCTGTCCCAGCTGCCAGTGGACCTGATGAGCCTGACCGCCCACAAGACCTACGGCCCCAAAGGCATTGGCGCGCTGTTTGTGCGTCGCAAGCCCCGTATTCGCCTGGAAGCCCAGATGCATGGCGGCGGTCATGAGCGCGGTATGCGTAGCGGTACGCTGCCTACCCACCAGATCGTGGGCATGGGCGAGGCGTACCGTATTGCCAAAGAAGAAATGGCGGTAGAAAACGTCCGAATCCAGGCGCTGCACGACCGCATGCTGGCGGGTCTCAAAGACATTGAGCAGGTGTTTATCAACGGCCATGTGGACAAGCGCGTACCCCACAACTTGAACATGAGTTTCAACTATGTGGAAGGCGAGTCCCTGATCATGGGTATCAAGGGCCTGGCTGTGAGCAGTGGCTCGGCCTGTACCTCGGCATCTCTGGAGCCCAGCTACGTGTTGCGCGCTTTGGGCCGCAGCGATGAGCTCGCCCACAGCAGCCTGCGCATGACCATCGGCCGCTGGACGACCGAAGCGGACATTGATTACGCCGTGGACACCATCAAGAAGAACGTTGCGAAACTGCGCGAACTCAGCCCCCTGTGGGACATGTACAAGGATGGTATCGATATCAGCACCATCCAGTGGGCAGCACACTGACAAGTTGAAGAGGTAAAACAAAATGGCATATTCCGAAAAAGTCGTTGATCACTACGAAAACCCCCGTAATGTGGGCAGCTTTGAAAAAGGGGATGACACGGTTGGCACCGGCATGGTGGGCGCACCTGCCTGCGGCGATGTCATGAAGTTGCAGATCAAGGTCAATCCCCAGACGGGAGTGATTGAAGACGCACGTTTCAAAACCTATGGCTGCGGCTCGGCTATTGCGTCCAGTTCACTGGTGACTGAATGGGTCAAGGGCAAGACGCTGGACGAAGCAGCCGCCCTGAAGAACAGCCAGATCGCCGAAGAGCTGGCTTTGCCACCCGTGAAAATTCACTGCTCTATCCTGGCAGAGGACGCCATCAAAGCCGCTGTAGACGACTACAAGAAGAAACACCTGAACTGATATGGCCGTTACTCTGACCGAGGCCGCTGCGCGGCACGTCACCCGGTATTTGACCAAGCGTGGCAAGGGCGTGGGCGTTCGTCTGGGGGTCAAGACCACCGGTTGCTCGGGCTTGGCCTACCAGCTGGAATACGTGGACGAACTTTCGCCCGAAGACGTGGTGTTCGAGGGCCACGGTGTGAAGGTGCTGGTAGACCCCAAGAGTCTGGCCTACATCGATGGTACCCAACTCGACTTTGTACGCGAGGGATTGAACGAAGGCTTTCGTTTCAATAACCCCAACGAGCGGGACAAGTGCGGTTGTGGTGAATCGTTCCGCGTGTGAATCTCCAGGCTGACGATTTCGAGTTGTTTGGTCTGGCCCAACAGTTTGCGCAGGACCGGATGGTTTTGGACGCACGCTGGAAGGAACTTCAACGTGAAGCGCACCCCGACAAATTTGCGGCGCAAGGTGCGGCCTCGCAGCGTGTGGCCACGCAATGGTCGGTGCGTATCAACGAGGCGTACCAGCGCTTGAAGGACCCGCTAAGACGTGCAGCCTACCTGTGTGAGCTGCATGGGGCGGCGATCAATGCGCACAGCAATACTGCCATGCCGGCATCCTTCCTGATGCAGCAGATGGAGTGGCGTGAAGCGCTGGAAGACGCATCGTCTGCGGCCGCACTGGAAGCGCTGAGTGATGAGGTGCAAGCTGCCCGGCTGCAACTGCTGCAACAATGTGAGGCTTTGCTGGATGGTCAGCAGGCGTATGCACAGGCAGTTGAGCCAGTGCGTGCCCTGATGTTTATCGAAAAATTCACCCAGGACGTGAACCAGCGCTTTGAGCAATTTGAATAGTTATTACCATGGCGCTTTTACAAATTTCTGAGCCGGGCCAGTCGCCCAACCCCCACGAACGCCGCATTGCAGTCGGCATTGACCTGGGAACCACCCATTCGCTGGTGGCTGCTGTGCGCAACGGCAGTGCGGAGTGCCTGCCAGACACCCAAGGTCGGGTGCTACTTCCCAGTGTTGTGCGCTACATTGATGCACAGCGCCGCGAGATTGGCTTTGACGCCCTGGCGCATCAGACAACAGACCCCGGCAACACGATCGCTTCGGTCAAGCGCCTGATGGGTCGCGGAGCCGCAGATATTGCCCATGCCGAAAAGCTGCCCTATGCATTGGTTGATGCACCGGGGATGGCGCAGATTCGCACCATTGCGGGAACCAAGAGCCCAGTGGAAGTCAGCGCCGAAATTCTCGCCACGCTGCGCTTCCGGGCAGAAGATACCTTTAACGATGATATCTATGGTGCGGTGATCACCGTGCCCGCCTATTTTGATGATGCCCAGCGGCAGGCGACCAAGGACGCTGCGCAATTGGCTGGTCTGAATGTGTTGCGGTTGATCAATGAGCCGACCGCAGCAGCGATCGCGTATGGCCTGGACAATGCGGCCGAAGGCGTCTACGCCATCTATGACCTGGGTGGCGGAACTTTTGATATTTCCATTCTTCGCCTGTCCGCCGGAGTGTTTGAGGTGTTGGCCACGGGCGGCGACTCCGCATTGGGCGGTGATGACTACGATCGTGCGTTGGCAGAATGGTTGCTGGCCGAGTCGGACGTTCTGGCCCAAACACCCGAAGACCAGGCGTTGGTGATGGCGCAGGCGCGGTTGTGCAAGGAAGCCTTGTCTTCTGAAGACATCGTGACTGCTGAAGTGGATCTGTCGTCGGGTTCCATTGACCTCTCGCTCAACCGGGAGCAGTTCGAGGCGGCGACTGCCGCGCTCACCGCACGCACCCTGCAAGCTGTTCGCAAAGTTCTGCGTGATGCCGCGTTAGGTAAAGACGATGTCAAAGGCGTGGTGATGGTTGGTGGCTCCACGCGGATGCCGCAGGTGCAGCGGGCTGTGGCTGAGTTCTTTGGCCAGCCGCCCTTGACCAATTTGAATCCCGATGAAGTCGTCGCACTGGGGGCCGCAGTTCAGGCGAATCAGCTGGCTGGAAACAATCCCTCTGGTGATTTGCTGCTGCTCGACGTGATCCCGCTGTCTCTGGGCATTGAGACCATGGGGGGGCTGGTGGAGCGCATTGTTCCGCGTAACCAGACCATTCCTACAGCGATGGCGCAGGACTTCACTACCTACAAGGACGGGCAGACTGCGCTCGCACTCCATGTGGTGCAAGGCGAACGCGATCTGGTGGCAGACTGCCGCAGTCTGGCGCGTTTTGAGCTGCGTGGCATTCCTCCGATGGCAGCTGGCGCAGCGCGCATTCGGGTCACGTTCACCGTGGACGCGGACGGTTTGCTGAACGTGTCGGCAAAAGAGCAGGTCAGTGGCGTGGAAGCGCGCATTGACGTCAAGCCGTCCTACGGTCTGAGCGATGACCAGATTGCCAAAATGCTTTCGGAAAGCTTTACGACCGCCGAGTCCGACATGCGCGCGCGCGCGCTGGTCGAAGCACGTGTGGATGCAGACCGTCTGCTGCTGGCAACCCAGAGTGCCCTCGACGTGGATGGTGACCTGTTAGGGGCAGAAGAACGCGTGGCGATGGATGCTGCGATGCAAGGGCTGCGTAGCGTGCTGGCAAGCGAGGACACGGCGCTGATTGAGAGCCAATCCAAGGCACTGGCACAGGCTACGGAAGCCTTTGCCGCCATGCGCATGAACCGCGGCATTGCCAATGCACTGGCCGGCAAGAACATAGCAACGATTTGAATCGGGAGACCGACTGACCATGCCTACTATCAAGATACTTCCGCACCCCGAATATTGCCCCCAAGGCGCGCAGGTGTCGGCGCCCGCAGGTACCTCCATTTGCGAAGCACTGCTGGACAACGGAATCAATATCGAACATGCCTGCGATATGAGCTGCGCCTGCACCACCTGCCACGTGGTGGTGCGTGAAGGCTTTGCTTCGCTCAACGAACTCGATGAGACCGAGGAAGACCTGCTGGACCGCGCCTGGGGTCTGCAGCCCAATTCCCGTCTCAGTTGCCAGGCCTTGTTGGCACAGGCTGATCTGGTGGTGGAAATACCCAAATACTCCATCAACCACGCCAAAGAAAACCACTGACCATGCGCCAGATATTTCTGGATACCGAGACGACCGGCCTCTACCCGGACCAGGGTGACCGCCTGATAGAAATTGGCTGTGTCGAACTGGTGAACCGCAAACTCACCGGCAACAACCTGCATTTCTATGTGAACCCCGGTCGTGACAGTCATGAGGAAGCGCTGAAGGTGCACGGAATCACCTCGGAGTTCTTGCGCGACAAGCCGAAATTTTCCGAGGTGGTGGACGCCATCTTGTCCTATGTGCAGGATGCCGAGATCATCATCCACAACGCGGCATTTGACCTGGGGTTCCTGAACAAGGAACTGGAGCTGCTGGGCCGGCCGCGCTTCGCTGAGCATGTGTCGGGTGTGGTCGATACGCTGGCTATGGCCAAAGAAATGTTTCCTGGCAAGCGCAACAGCCTTGACGCCCTGTGTGATCGATTGGATGTAGACAACTCCGGACGAACCCTCCACGGCGCCCTGCTGGATGCCGAGTTGCTGGCTGACGTCTATATCAACATGACGCGCGGACAGGATGCACTACTGATGGAAGCCGCTCCGGTCGAGGAGAAGGGGGTCGTGTCCGTTCAGGTGGATCTGTCGCGCATCGACCTGCCGGTGCTGGAGGCCAATGCGCAAGAGCTGGGGCTGCATGAGGAAGTGCTGGGCCAGATCGATAAATCCAGTGGCGGTAAAACGGTATGGAAGAAGTCGCTGGAAAATGCTATATAATCACAGGCTTTCCTGAACAGAATTCAGGGCGGTTAGCTCAGGGGTAGAGCACTGCATTCACACTGCAGGGGTCGCAAGTTCGAAACTTGCACTGCCCACCAATTTATTGGTATCAAAAAGGACCTGGTGTTTTGCACCAGGTCCTTTTTTTGTGTCCCCAGAACACCGCGGGATTGCACGCAATTCCAGGGTCAACATTACAATGCTCGGGCATATGCAGGCAAGGGGAACTCGACAATGGGCAAGCAGTCATCACCGAACGTGGCAGGCGCGCAGAGCGATGGCGATCAAATTTTTCAACTCGCAGCTGAGTTGTTCCGCGTGCTGTCCGCTCCTATGCGGCTTCGCATCATCAAGAGCCTTTGCGAGCACGAGAAAAATGTGAGTGAGCTGCTGTCTGAAATCGACACCACCCAGCCCAACATGTCCCAGCACCTCAATACATTGTATGTTTCTGGTGTCCTTGCCAAGCGTCGCGAAGGTGTGCAAATCTACTATCGCATCTCCGATGATCGGGTGGCGGAACTCTGTCGCGTCGTGTGCAAACAGGTCGCCGTAGACGCTGAGCTATCACCAGCTTGATTACACGGGGTTGACAACACCCGTCAGGGTTTACACCCTACAGCGAGCTCCGGGGAACGGCATACATTTGACACTAAATATAAGACGGAAGTGATGGATTGATTCCATCCCGTCTTGTTGGATGATTTCAAACCTAGGAGAGCCGACAATGAAATGGAACCTCACCACGCTGGCCGTTGCGCTGGCATCCGTGTGTGCCACAACGCAGGCACAAAACCTGGACCCCTTGCAGGTGCGAAGCTGGGCTGCAGCTTGTGCCAATTGCCATGGAACCAATGGCGTGGCGCAATCCGGGAACGAGTCCCTGGCCGGTGGCAACAAGGATGAGCTGCTCAAGAAGATGCTGGATTTCAAGACAGGCAAAAAGCCGGCAACCATCATGCACCAGCTCTCCAAGGGCTATTCCGACGAGCAACTGGCAGCGCTGGCCGGTTACTTTGCAGCACAGAAAAAATAAGGAGGCACGATCATGATGAAACGTCGTCAATTTGTTCAAGGTGTGGGCGCTGCAGGCTCCCTGGGTGCGCTGGGACTGGTAACGGGCTGTGCAACGACCGGTGGCGCAAATGGCCCCAAGGTCGTGGTGGTGGGTGGTGGCTATGGCGGTGCAACAGCTGCCAAATACGTGCGCATGTGGTCGGATTACGGTATTGATGTGACCCTGGTCGAGCCCAACAGCAGTTTCATTTCCTGCCCCATCTCCAATCTGGTGCTGGGTGGCAGCAAGACCATGGCGGATATCACCACACCCTATGACAACCTGAGCCGACGCCATGGTGTGCGTCTGGTGCAGGACATGGTGACCCGGATCGATCCTGAAAAGCGGGTGGTCATGCTGGCTGGCGGCGGCGAATTGCCCTATGACCGCCTGATTCTTTCTCCGGGTGTGGACTTCATGTGGGAAAACCTGCCTGGCATGGCCAAGGCCGGTGCCAAAGACAAGGTGCTGCACAGCTGGAAAGCTGGCGCCCAGACCGTGGCACTGCGTAAGCAACTCGAAGCCATGCCTGATGGTGGCGTATATGCGCTCTCGATCCCGCTGGCTCCGTACCGCTGCCCCCCTGGGCCGTACGAGCGTGCCTGCCAGGTGGCCCACTACTTCAGCAAAGCCAAACCCAGGAGCAAGGTACTGATTCTTGACGCCAACGATGATGTCACCTCCAAGGGACCTTTGTTCAAAAAGGCCTGGAAAGAGCGTTACGAAGGTATCGTTGAATACCGTCCCAAGCACAAGGTGGTGGATGTGGATGCCGCTACCAACACCCTGAAGTTTGAATTCAACGACGACGTGAAGGCATCCGTTCTCAACGTCATTCCTGACATGCGTGCCGGAGATATTGCCGTCAAGTCCGGGCTGGCAACAGCCAACAAGCGGTGGTGTGAGGTGGACTTCCTGACGTTCGAGTCCGTGGCCGTCAAGAATGTACATGTGCTGGGGGATTCCATCCAGATCGCCCCCGCCATGCCCAAATCCGGGCACATGGCCAACCAGCATGGCAAGACTTGTGCGGCCGCCGTCGTGGCGCTGCTTACCGGCAAGCAACCCAACAGCCTGCCCATTTACAACAACACCTGCTACAGCTTTGTCAGTGACGAAGACGTGGTCCATGTCGCCAGCGTGCATCGCTATGACGCGGAGAAAAAGACCATGCTGACAGTGCCGGGCTCGGGTGGTGTTTCGGCTGCTGCCAACGAACTTGAAGGCCGTTATGCGCTGGCATGGGCACGCAATATTTGGGCAGATACCCTGGCCTGATGACGACAGGAGTCGAGATGAAGCAAGTGGGTAAATGGGCTGGGGCGGCGGTGGCCGTCCTGTTCTGCAGTTCGGTATGGGCGCAAGCGGATGAGGCCCGCGCAAAGAAAATTGTCTCCGGCGTGTGCTCTCTGTGCCACGGCATGGAGGGTGAGTCGTCGAGCGAGATATTTCCCAAGCTGGCTGGCCAGCATTGGGAGTACGTGGCCAAGCAACTCGATAACTTCAAATCGGGCAAGCGGGAGAGCACCGCCATGTCCCAGATGGTCGCCAAGTTGACGCCCGACGAGATGGTCGCTCTGGGCAAGTATTTCGAGAAGAAGAAGTCAGCACCTGTACCATCCAATGAACCCAGTCTGGCTGCTGTGGGGCAATACATTTACACCAGCGGAAACAAGTTCAGCGGTGTGCCGGCCTGCGCGGGTTGCCATGGCCCCAATGCGCAGGGTACCAGCAGTCTGCCCAGGTTGGCAGGGCAGTACGCTACCTATACGGAGAGCCAGTTGAACCAGTTCAACAGGCGCCAGCGTACCAATGACAATGCGGTCATGCACACCATCGTTTCCAAGATGACCCCTCTGGAAATGGCGGCTGTCGCCGAATACCTCAGCAGCAAGTAGGTGACGCCAGAGGCTCTTCACGGAGCCTTGGCGGCCACTGGGGGGGAATCGAAAATCTGCTGTTCCAGTGGCTGGCTGTCGAGCAATTTGTCCATCAGGCCGGCACCGGCCCACATGCCAATGAGCGTGATCCAGGCGGTCAGCGCAAAGATCGATCCGCCGGTCATCCCCGCACCCACCGCACAGCCGCCCGCCAGCATGGAGCCAAAGCCCATCAGTATGGCGCCAGCAATGTAGCGTGTCATGCTGTAACCGTCCTTGAAACCTTCGAGTTTCAGATCCCGACCGATCAGAGCACCCAAAAACGAACCCGCAAACACGCCGGGTAGCAGTCCGAACTCGAAACCTATCCTGGGCGTTGGCGAAGCCAGTACCCGCATCAGCCATTCGGCAGAGGGGCCGCTGAAGGTCAAGCCCTGTACCTGGATGGGCTCAAACGATTGCGTGGACAGAAAGTAGCTGAACCACCAGGCTGCTGCCACCATCAGACCGGTGCCTACGGCACCCAGCCAGACCCAAGCGCTGTGTTTGGGGCTGCGCCAGGAGAAATACATGGCTGCAGCCATCCATACCAGCCCGGCAACCAGTCCTCCCCACGGTCCCAGGCCGGTGAGGGCCAGAAGATCGCGCGACGGTCCGGCATCCACCGTCCACCATGCGCTGATGGTGGCACGCAGCGGGGACAAAGCGCCCGACAGCGAGGCTTGCGCGGCCACAGCAAAAATGAGTCCAGAGAGCAGGGCGCGCAGGTTGCCATTGGCCGACAGCACCAGCAGGCGGCTGGCGCACCCCCGGGTCATGATCATTCCGGCGCCAAAAACCAGGCCGCCAATCAGTGCACCCGACAAGCTTCCACGGGTGGCAATCTGGCGCGCTGAACTGATGTCCAGGTTGTGGGTGAGTAGCAGTGCCTGCACCACGACTACGGAGGTGGAGAATGCCAGCAGCCACACCGAGAGTTTCTCGCCAAAACGGTGGTGCCAGAATTCGACAACCGCCGCGCGAAGGCAAAAACGGGAGCGCTGGGCAAATAGCCCAAACAGGGTACCAATCACCAGCCCACCCATGGCCAGTACTGCGCCATCGCCATATCGCTCAAGAATGGTTGCCAGATCCACGGCGCTCCCCAATAATTCGGTAATCGCTTATATTAATCGGGATAGTCCGTTTCGGAAAATTGTTGGGTTGGTTGACATCAAGTGAATGGCAAGCCACTGTGCGTTTGCCGACCAGAATATGACTTCCTGGGATTAGAGGAGACTCGGTGCAAAATTTTTCAAGTCGTGCGCTTCGATGGCTGTGCTCCCGTCTGCTGGCGTGCGGGCTGCTGCTGGCTGGAGGTGGCACGCCGGTGATCGCGCAGACTGCCAAGGTCGGGCCGGAGATGGTGGCGCAGAAAGTATCAGCATCCTCCTGGTATGT
The DNA here is from genome assembly GCA_963205375.1 of Pseudomonadota bacterium. GTDB lineage: Bacteria > Pseudomonadota > Gammaproteobacteria > Burkholderiales > Burkholderiaceae_C > Allorhodoferax. The sequence goes on along the minus strand of CAUJJV010000151.1, from coordinate 19,694 downwards.
GGAAGGCTTGTCCGCGCTGGGGAGCAGTGCCAACCGGAACTACATCTCCAATGCGGCGTTTGTGGTAACCCCGGCTGGCGTGGTGGTCATCGATGCATTGGGGTCCCCGGCGCTGGCACAGCACCTGATGGTCGAGATTCGCAAGGTCACGCCCTTGCCCGTGACCCATGTGATCGTGACCCACTACCATGCGGACCACATCTACGGTCTGCAGGCCTTCAAGGCGAAGGGCGCGCGCATCATCGCGCACCAGGCGGCCCGTGAGTACCTGAACTCCGATACGGCGCGGCTGCGACTGATTGCGTCCCGACAGGAGCTCGCGCCGTGGATTGATGAGTCCACCCGTCTGGTGCCTGCCGATGAATGGATCGCCGGCCCCAGCGAGCTGGTCGTGGGGGGCGTGCGTTTGGTGCTGCAACCCGTGGGGCCGTCGCATACGCCGGAGGACATTGTGGTGTATCTGCCGGAGCAGAAAGTTCTGTTTGCCGGCGATCTTGTGTTTCGCAGCCGCATTCCATTTGTGGGTCAGGCCGACAGCGGCCACTGGATCAAGGCGCTGGATACGCTGCTGGCATTCGATGCAAAAGCGATTGTTCCGGGGCATGGCCCGTTGTCATCGGAAGCACGCAAGGACATGGAACTGACCCGCGACTATCTGGCCTACCTGCGCAGCTCCATGGGGCAGGCAGCGAGGAACATGGAGCCTTTTGAGGATGCCTACAAGGCCGCGGACTGGATGAAGTTCGAACACTTGCCGCTGTTTCGTGTCGCCAACCGCATGAACGCTTACAACACCTACCTCCTGATGGAAAAAGAGGCCCCATGAATGTGAACCTGGACGGTGTTCGCCGTCGCTCGCTGTTGGCCATCGGTGGCGGTGTCGCTGCCTGCCTGGCGGTACCTTCGGCCTGGTCGGCCAGCAGCGCATTGCCCTATCCCCAATCGCTGGCGGATGAGTTGGCGCATGCCCTCAAGGTGGGCCAACCGCTGGTGGTGATGGTCAGTCTCGACGGCTGTCCGTTTTGCCGCGTGGCACGCGACAGTTACCTGGCCCCCATGATGCGGCAGGACGGCGTGCCCGTGGTGCAGATCGATATGCGCACAGCAGTTGCCGTGCGGGATTTCAGGCAGTCTGCCATGACGCACGATGCACTGGCCCGCGCGTGGGGAATCAAGGTCGCGCCGACGGTTCTGTTCTTCGGACCGGGTGGCAAAGAGGTCGCGGAGCGCCTGGTGGGGGGCTATATCCCGGATTTCTACGGCGCTTACCTGGACGAACGCATGCAGACGGCCCGCGCAGCCATCAAACCATGATCCGGCGCATTCCTTTGCTGTGGCTGGCGGTCGTTGCAGGTTGGTTGGCAATCGCACCCCTCGTGCCGGAACCCCATCTGGTGGAAAAAACACGCATGCTTTTGTCTGGCACTTTGGTGCGCCCTATCGATATCTTCGACCTGTTGCTGCATTCGGTACCACTCATGCTGCTGGCATGGCGTCTGGTAGCGATGGCACAGGATAGCCGCGACAAACCCTGAGAATCGTGCGATGCATTCACCCCTGAACTTCTGGGACCAGCGTTTTGCGGAGCCCGGCTTCAAGTACGGCACCGAGCCCAATGCATTCCTGCGTGAACAGGCCGTGCGCCTGCCACCCGCGGGTCGTGTGTTGGTGCCGGGTGATGGGGAAGGGCGTAATGGGGTCTGGCTGGCTGCACAGGGGCACCAGGTGACGTCGGTCGACAGTTCGGCCGTGGGCTTGCAGAAGGCCCGCGATCTGGCCAGCCAGCATGGCGTGGCACTGGAGACCGTGGTGGCAGACCTGGCCGTCTGGGAGCCGGCGCCAGCCAGTGTAGATGGCGTAGTGCTGATCTATACCCATCTGCCTGGTTCGATCCGCCAGCGAGTGCACCGCAAGCTTGCGCTGACGCTCAAGCCCGGCGCCTGCCTGATCCTCGAAGCCTTCCATCCGGCCCAGCTGCAATACGCCAGTGGCGGCCCCAAAGATTTGGACATGCTGTATACCCAGGAACTGCTCGGCGCAGATTTCGGTGGTTTGCTCCAGTCCGTCATGGCCTGGGACGGTGAAGTGACGCTTTCCGAAGGTCCCGGTCACCAGGGGCTGGCCCATGTGACCCGCTGGGTTGGCGTGCGTTTAGAGTGAAATTGGCCTCTAGCCCCCGTATCTATTGCGCGAGTAGCTATTATTTTTGTAGTAATTGAATTTGGAGAAATGTATGAAGACTGCCCATGACCTCGTTGCCGCCGCTAAATCCCGCGTGCAGGAAATATCCATCGCCGATGCCGAGCAGGCGATCCGCGATGCCGATGTGCTGGTGGACGTGCGCGAGGCCGACGAGTTTGCCGCAGGCCACATTGGTGGAGCCGTCCACATGTCGCGCGGCCTGCTGGAGTTCAAGTTCAGTGGGAACCCGGCACTGCAGGCGCGTGATACCAAGGTGGTGCTGTATTGCAAAACCAGTGGCCGGGCCGCACTGGCGGCGTGCGCCCTGCACGACATGGGCTACCTGAATGTGAAATCCATCGCCGGTGGCTTCGACGCCTGGGCTGCCGCGGGCAAGCCCGTCGCCAAGCCCGAAGCCCCGTCGTTCGATTGAGGCCTAGGGTTGAAGGGTACGCCGGTGAGCCCACAGGGGCCCGGCAATTTTTGCTGCCACCATCCAGAACCCCAAACGCAGCGCCAGCGCACCGACGGTACGGATTTCATAGGCGCCCCCGTTGATCACGTGCAGCCCAAAAGCAAGAGCGACGCCACCTGTGGATAGCGCCAGCGCCAGAGCCGTGGCGGCAGCCCAGGGCTTTCGCGCCAGAATCCCGACGCCCGTCAGTACGTAGGCAAATCCCGCCAGAAAGTTGAACCACAGTACAAAGCCGACCGCATGGCCTACGGCGGCACGTGCTTCGTCCCCGCCAAACAGCGCCCGACCACCGCTGAAGATGGTTAATGCACCAAAGACAATCGCGATGACGCCGAGTACCTTGAGCGTTTTCGATAGTTCCATAGCCAGTCCTTTCAAGTGGGGTAGCCCGGCTTGCGCCGTTACAGGTCGCGTCCTTCTCCCGCTTCCTCAAAGGTGTGCCCATCACGGATGTGGTAAATCCGCTTGAAGGTCGGGATGATCTTTTCGTCGTGGGTGACCACGATGATGGCGGTCTGCGCATGCTGTGCCATCTGGTTCAGGATGCGCATGACGCCCAAAGCCCGTTCGCTGTCCAGTGGGGCTGTGGGCTCGTCCGCCAGAATCACCGGTGGGCGGTTGGCCAGAGCCCGTGCGATGGAAACGCGCTGTTGCTCGCCTCCTGACAACTGCGATGGCTGTGCCTTGGCGCGGTGCTGTACATCCAGCGCAGTCAGCAGTTCCAGTGCACGCAACCGCGCCTGGGCATTGGGGACGCCAGCCAGCATGGGCAGCAGCGCCACGTTGTCCGTGACATCCAGAAACGGGATCAGGTAGGGTGCCTGGAACACAAACCCGATGCGGTCACGCCGCAGGCTGCGCAAATCCCTGACCTTCCAGCCGTTGTCATAAATCACGTCGCTGCCCAGCGTCATGCGGCCCGAGGTGGGTTCGATGATGGCGCCCAGGCATTTCAGCAAAGTGCTTTTGCCCGAGCCGGAAGGCCCCACCAGCCCGACCACTTCGCCGGGTGCCACGGCCATATTGACATCCTTGAGGGCTTCCACGGCGGTGTCGCCCTGGCCGTAGACCTTGCGCAGGCCTTCGATCAGGATGCCCCCGGGCGATGCCGGGGAGGAGTTGGTTTTCAGCATCATCCGATCGCCTCCGCAGGATCCACCTTGAGTGCCGCACGGATGGCCAGCGTACTGGCCAGGGCGCAAATCACCAGCGTGACGATGAGCCCGGTAATGGCATCCTGCGTGAGCAGCAACACAAATTTGGGGAACACCGGTGCCCACAGGGTGGCGGCCACTTTGCCCACAAAGAAACCGATCAGCCCCAGACCCAGGGCCTGCTGCAGGATCATGCTGGCAATGGTGATGTTGCGGGTGCCAATGAGCTTGAGGACCGCAATCTCGCGAATCTTGCCCAGTGTCATGGTGTAGATGATGAAGGCCACAATGGCTGCGCTCACCACGGCCAGAATCACCAGAAACATGAAGATCTGCTTGGCGGCGGTTGCAATCAGTTTGGCCACCAGAATCTCTTCCATGTCCGCGCGGGTGAACACCTGCAGGTGCTTCCAGCGGCGTATGGGTTGCGCCACCTGGGCCGCGTCAAAACCGGGCGCCAGTTGGACCAGCACCGCGTTCACGTTGTGGCTGCTGGTTTGCAGGGACTGCACCGCATCGAGCAGGCCGGGTACGCCAGGGCGGTTGAAGGCTGGGTTGGCAGCCGTTCGGGTCCGGTCATTGACGATGGCATCGTTGTCTTTCAGGAACTGCGCCTCCTGTGCATCCTTGAGGGCAATGAACACCATCGGGTCGCCGCCCGAGGACACCATGCGCTGGGTGAGTCCGACCACGGTGTAGTCATGGCGGCGAATCCGGATGCGTTCCCCCATTTCGAAGCCGGTCTTGATATCGGCGATGGCTTCATAGTGACCCCGCGTGATTTGTCGTCCCGCCAGCAGGTAGCCGGGTTCACCGGGCTGCCCCGGCTCCATGCCCACCACCATCGCGCGCGAGTCGGCACCGTCGTGGCCCTGCACCTGCATGGTGAAGTAGGTCACATTGGAGGCCTGGGCTACACCGGGCATGCCGCGCACGCTACGCACGATGTCATCTTTCAGGCTGGATGCTTCGGCGTAAGGGCCCTGGGTATCCTTCTGCACCACCCACAAGTCGGCGCGGCTGTTGTTGAGCAGGGCGTGGGCATCATCGACCATGCCACGGTACACCCCGGCCATGGTCAGCGTGACACCGATCAGCAGCCCCAGGCCCATGCCGGTGAAGACAAACTTGCTCCAGCTGTGCGCGATGTCGCGCCCGGCCAGGCTGATCATGGCGTGCCGCCCTGTGACTGTGCTTTGACCAGCGCATCCACCACCTTCACGCGGGCGTTGGGGGCGAGCGCCTTCTGGCTGTACACCACGATGGCGTCCCCGGCTTTCAATCCCTCCAGCACCTGCACCTGTCCGTCGAGGCTGCTGGCCCCCAGACGCACTGGCACGGACACCGGTTTGCCGTCTTCCAGACGCCAGACGGTAGTTTGCCCCTGCTGGCGCTGGATGCTGGCGTTGGGTACCAGCAGTGCTGTGCCTGTTTGAGGCAACTGCAGTGTGACTTCGGCCATTTCACCCACCGCGGCCGTGACCCTGCCGCCGGCTGGCGGTGGGGTGAAGGCCACCTGCGCAATGCGCTCCTCGGTCACACTGTCGGCCATCAGGTCCAGGCGAGCCACATGTCCTGTCAGAGGGGTATGGGGTTGTGAGCGCAACACAATGCTGGCGTTCAGGCCTGGCGCCAGTCCGCCGGAGCGGCCCTGGTCCACCCGCAACTTGATCCACAGGCTGTCAGGATCGACCAACCGCAGCACCGGTTGACCCGCCACCACGGTGCTTCCTGCTTCGGCGTCACGGCTGGTCACGATGCCATCGGCGGGCGCCAGCAGGCGCACATTGCCACGTTGCTGCGCCAGTGCAGCACGTTCGGCCTTCTGGCGGACCAGGTCCTGGCCAGTACCTGCGAGATTGGCCTGGGCGGCCTGCAGTGCGGCGTCGGCCGAAGTCTTCTCCTGGAAGCGTGACTCCAGCGCACCAGAACTGATGAAATTCTGGGTTGCCAGGTCCTGGTTGCGTTTCAGGTTGATGGCCGCCAGGTCGCGCCGTGCAGTGGCATCTGCCACCTGGGCCTGGGCTGCGCTCTGGGTGCTGGTGGCGCGCGCCAGCGCTGCATCCAGCGCGCTCAGCCGCTGGTCCAAGTCCACCGGGTCCATTTCCGCCAGCAGCTGCCCGGCCTTGACCGTATCGCCCACATCCACCTGTACACGCAATACCCGGCCGGCGACCGTGGGGCCCACCATCCAGCTGCGCCGTGCCTCGACGGTGCCGATGCCGAAGATGGCAGGGGTCAGTCGGCCTTCCTGAACGGTGTGCGCCGTCACGCGGATAGGTGCCAGCGGCCCGGCGTTGAGTACCACGTAGGCGATAGTGCCGACCAGTGCGAGTGCCAAGGCACCCAGGCCGATGCGTCGAAATAGGGTAGGGGTGTTCATGTCAGTTCCTTTTTTGCAATACCGCGCAGGTAAATGGCGAAAACTTCCGGTGCCAGAGCGCCCATGGCCGAGACCTGGCCGCTCAGCATGGCCTGCATCACCAGCCCCTGCACCGAGCCCATGAACAGCACCGCTGCAGCGTTCAAATCCACCGTGCTGGCCAGTAGCTTGTTTGCATGGGATTGCTCCAGCAACCCGGTCACCAGCGCCCGGTACCTCTGCATCAGTGTGCGCACACGGGCTTTCAGCGCGGAGTCCTGGGCGTGCTGCAATTCCTGAAAAATAACGCGTGGCACGCCTGGGTGCTCCATCACGAAGTCCACATGGGCCATGAACACGGCGCGCAGGGCAGTCAGCGGAGTGGCGTGCGACGGCCCCGCTGCATTGGCGATGGCGGCTGCTGCCTGCAGGCGGGCCATCAAGGCATCTGCAGTCCAGTCCAGCACGGCTACCCAGATGGCCTCCTTGCTGGAGAAATGGCGAAATACCGCGCCCTGGGTGATGCCGACAGCCTGTGCCAGATCGGCAGTCGTGATGTCTGCCGGACTGCGTTGCGATGCAAGGAGCAAGGCTGCCTCGACCAGGCTGGCCTGGCGTGCTTCGGTGGCCTGCTTGGGGCGTTTCAGAGGAGCTTGCATATCAAGTAATTGGGTAATTACATTGATTGTAGGCGATTGTTCGGATACTTGCTGGGGTATGTTGATTTCGGGAGCGCCCGGACTATGGACAGTGGTTATGCAGTTTCCACTGGGCCTCGTGGCCGATGGCCTTGGCAAATTCAGGGACCTTGCAACGCTCGGCCTCGGCAGCATCCTGGGGCGCTGCCAGTGGTGCGTTGGCCACAGGCGCCCTGGCTGGGGCCGTGCTGCGCACCCATTGCGACGTGACCACGATCAGGCCGGCAAAACCCAAAAGCACCAGGCGCTGCGCCCAGCCCAGCCCTTTGACGTCTTTTGCGGGAATCGCGCATGCGCCGCCGGGGCACAGTTGTGCTGCTTCGCGGTTGAACAGGTTGTAGAGCTTGCAGCCCAGGCAGATGCCAAACGCTGACTCGAAAAACATCAACACCAGGCAAGTGCCGCACACCAGCATATTGATAGGCCCAATGACCTGGTTGACCACCATCAGAAAGAACATGGCAATGGCCAGCAGCAGCCCCAGGCCCCAGGCAAAGCGTTTTTGCGGGGCCCCCACCCACTCGGGTTGCTGCGAGCGCACGATCCATTGCCCGGCGATCAGACTGGGCGACCAGCGCGGGTTGATAAAAAGCCGCACCGCCATGTCCACCAGAAACAGCACGATAAACACACGCGTGGGCTGGAAGTTGCCCAGCAGCATGGCGTTCATGAACGCAACAAATGCGGGAACAAACAGCAAACCTGCTGCAGCGCGCACCGCACGCTCATTGACGACCCGCACGGGAATTCCGTCCATTTGCTCACCAAACTCAAATACCACCGCCATGGGAATTTCCTTGCTGATGCGACAATTGCATCCGTCTGCACGAATATAGTCGAGTGCCAGAACCCCTCTTCCAAGCACTGCCTCCATGATCCCCATCAAAACCGAATCCGCGTGGCGAGGCACATCCGACTGCCGCAATTGCGGCATCCGCGACATGGTGCTTTTTGCTGACCTGAATGAGCAGGATTTCGGCATGATCCACGCTCCGATTGACGATCTGGAAATCCGCGCAGGAACCGAGCTGTTTCAGGAAGCGATTGCTGCGCAGGGTATCTTTACCTTGCGTACCGGGCTGATCAAACTGGTGCGCGCCACCAGTGACGGGCGTCAGCGCATTGTTCGGGTATTACGTCCTGGGGATGTGGCCGGGCTCGAAGCCCTGGCCCATTCACGGTACGACACCGATGCCGTGGCGTTGACAGACATTTCGGTGTGCCGGATTCCCCTGGCGGTGATTCAGGCTTTGGGTGCGCAGTCACCCAGGCTGCATCGGCGGCTGATGGAAAAGTGGTCGCGTACCCTGAAAGAAGCTGACGACTGGCTGGCCGATCTGAATTTCGGTACTGCGCGCAACCGCGTGTGCAACTTTGTACTCAAGATGCGCAGTAGTACCGATGCGCAATACGTGACGCTGTTTGCGCGCGAGGACATGGGCGCCATGCTCGACCTGAAGATGGAGACGGTCAGCCGCGAAATCAGCGCCCTTGTGCGCGAGCAGACACTGGAGCCGCTGGACAAGAACGGCAGGGCCTACCGTATTGTCAATATCGAACGGCTGCAAGTAGCCTGACGAGGATTGTGGAGCTGCGCATATGGTGATGAAACAGCTGATCAGCTATGTCGCAATAGGGGTAGTTGCAAGCTACTCATTGCCAGCGCATGCCAATGCCCAGCTGGCATTGGACAAGGGATGCTATTCCTGTCATGGGAGTCCACCCAAAAAAAACGTCCCAGCCTTTGAGCAGATTGCCGAGGACTATGCCCGTTACCGCAACATGCCCTCAGCAGAAGCTGAACTGGCCGAGAAGCTACGGCAAGGGCATCTCTTTGGTGGCGTCCGGGCGCACCAGCGGTTGTCTGAAGAAACTGCCCGTGCGCTGGTCCGCTGGTTGATCAGTGGCGGCCACTAAGTCCGCGCAATTTCGTCCTATTTTCCGGCTGCCCTGGCATCTTCTTCCATCTTGCGACTGAAGAAGCGGAGAAAGAAAACGCCCATGCCCAGCATGAAGAAAATGCCACTAATGCTCATCAGCCCATAGTCGGTAGAAAAAAGGTCCGTCAGTAATTTCATGGGGTACTCCTTTGGTTGGATCTGCACAGTGTGCTTCCTCAGGCACATCTGGCGATTGATATTCATCAATGCTCGGCATGCGCCGAAAGAGGATTGGCTGTCTATTGATGCAGCGCAATACCCCGGTCTGTAGGGAAATTGGCAGCCAGGCCTTTTCAGGTCCAAGTGCACCCAACATCGGGCTGGCAGAATCGGGCCATGCTTGAAACCGCCACGCCCGACTTTATCGAGACGCTGAACAGCGAATGTTTTTGCGTCAGTCTGGACGACAGTGCCCTGCACCGAGCACTGGAGTCTGAATTGGGGCAACCCGGCCTGTTTGCGCTGGTGCGGGAACGCTGTCCTTATCTGTTTGCAGCGCGCCCCGTGTTTGTGTCGACGGCGCACATGCAGCGCATGGCTGAAGTCGTGCGCGCCATCGAATCGGTGGTGGCCATGCCTGCGTATCGCGCGCGGGTGCTGGCGCAGTCACCGGACATTGCCGGACTGGACCCGGGCGGCGCGCGGGGGGTGTTCTTTGGCTACGACTTTCATGTCACCGAGAGCGGGCTGGGGCTCATCGAGATCAACACCAACGCCGGTGGTGCCATGCTCAACGCCGCACTGGCGCGGGCCCAGCGGGCCTGCTGTGCCGAGGTGGAGCCACTGGTGCCGCCAGTGGAGACGGCACAGGCTTTTGGCGAGAGCATCATGGACATGTTCCGCCAGGAGTGGGCTCTTTCGGGGCACAAGCGCCCGCTGCAAAGCATTGCCATCGTTGACGAGAAGCCGCAGGACCAGTACCTGTACCCCGAGTTTCTGTTGTTTCAGGAGCTGTTCCAGCGCCATGGCGTGCAGGCAGTGATTGCAGACCCTCAGGAGTTTGTCTTGCGCGATGGGACCCTGTGGCACGGGGAACTTGCCGTTGACCTGGTCTACAACCGGCTGACGGATTTTTCATTGGGGGCGCCACAAAGTGCCACCCTGCGGGACGCCTATGTGCAGCACGCCGCTGTGGTGACGCCCCATCCCCAGGCGCACGCCCTGTATGCCGACAAGCGCAACCTGGTCCTGTTGAGTGACCCGGTTGCTCTCCAGAGCCTGGGCGTGCCGCAGGCCACACAAGACGTTTTGCTGACCAGCATTCCCCGCACCGAAGTGGTAGACCCTGCCAACGCAGAGCGCCTGTGGGCGCAGCGCAAACAGCTGTTTTTCAAGCCCTTTGCCGGGTACGGCAGCAAGGCGGCCTACCGCGGTGACAAGATCACACAGCGGGTCTGGCAGGAGATCCTGGCCGGTGACTATGTGGCGCAGGCGCTGGTGGCTCCGGGCGAGCGCACCATTGCAGAAAAGTCGGAGGCGGGACCTGCCCAGGTTTTGAAATTCGACCTGCGCGAGTATGTGTACAACGGTGCGGTGCAGTGGGTCGCGGCGCGTCTCTATCAGGGTCAGACCACCAACTTCCGCACGCCGGGCGGCGGATTCGCGCCAGTGTACGAAGGGGGTATGTGGTGAGCACGGGCCACCACCACCATGGGCACGACCATGGACATGACCACGGCCCTGCTGAGTTCAACCAGGCTTTTGCGGTGGGCATCGTGCTCAACCTGGCTTTTGTCTGTATCGAGGGTTATTACGGCTGGCGCATCAATTCGCTGGCCCTGCTGGCCGATGCGGCGCACAACCTGAGCGACGTGGCTGGCCTGGTGCTGGCCTGGGGCGGCGCACTGGCCGGTAAATTGCGGCCGGATGCGCGCCACACCTATGGCTGGAAGCGTGCTTCCATCCTGGCTGCGTTCCTGAACGCCTTGTTGCTGCTGGTGGCCATGGGGTCGCTGGGCTGGGAAGCGGTCGGGCGCCTGCGCTCTCCCGAGGCGACCCAGGGCTGGACCATGATGGCGGTGGCTGGTGTGGGCATTCTGATCAACACTGCTACCGCGCTCATGTTCATGCGCGGCAGGGAAGGGGACCTCAATATCCGCGGTGCTTTCCTGCACATGGCGGCTGACGCACTGGTGTCGCTTGGCGTGGTCATTGGGGGGGCTCTGTACCTCTGGCAGGGCTGGACCTGGCTGGACCCGGTCATGAGCCTGGCCATTGCCGTGATCATTGTCGTGGGCACCTGGAGCCTGTTCAGCCAGAGTCTGCACCTGCTGTTTGACGGCGTACCTGTGGGCATTGATCTGGCTGAAGTGCGCCAGGAGTTGCTGGAGCTGCCCGGTGTGGCCGATGTGCACGACCTGCACGTCTGGGCCATGGGCACCTCGCAGATTGCGTTGACGGCCCACCTGGTGCTCGATGGTGGCGCCATAGACCAGGGTGGGCTACTGCATGCAGCCGAACATGCACTCGAAGAACACTTCGGGATTGCACATGTCACGCTGCAGCTTGAAACCGGCGCCTATGCCGCACAGTGCCCGTTGCACGGACATGTGTGTACCTAGTTGGTTTGCTACATTTAGTATAGCAAACTACTTATAAGCGACAGGGGCTAGAGCTTGTTTTGATTCGCTTGTAGTGGCAGCCCGACAGGTTCAGGCAAATTTTTCCAGCAGTCGGGCCGAGCGTTCCACTTCTGCAATAGCCTCTTCATCGGTCTTGGAGTCATGCACCGCTTCAATCAGGGTGCAGGTCATCATGCGGTAGAACGCCTTGTCCATGGCTTTGCGTGTCGCCGACATTTGCGTCGCGATGTCCTCGCAGCTGCGCCCGCTCTGGATCATGTCCACCAGGCCACGTACCTGGCCTTCGATCCGGCGCAAGCGGTTGACCATGTCTTTCTCGTGGTCGACGCGGTAGCCGCCGGCCAGATCGGGAGTTGGCGTATCAGATGAGGGGGCGGGTGCAATTTTCTTGATCATGGTGGTTTAAGCAATACGTAAGGAACTGATGGAGGAGTGTGCCAGATGTAGGTGGAGTTTCCAATGGTGCTCGCATACCGTACCCCGGGCGGTATAGGGTTCTTACCTATTCCCTGGGGGGTATATTTTTGGAATGATTGATACACATCAGAGATTGGTCCGTTGCAGGCAGGTTTCTGGAGTTCCAACGACCCTTTCCCTACTGGAGTGCCCATGAGAATTTCCACCCTGGTCAACCGTTTGACAGTCCTGTCAGTCGCGCTAGTGCTGACTGGCTGCGGCACGGTCAGCACGCTTGGCAAGCTGGAAGACGGTGCGGGGGCGGAGGCCAGTCGCATGTGGGATCGCTGGGTGGAGGCGGACGGTGATATTGCAGTAGCCACTACATGGGAGCGCAAGGTCAAACCCGGTGTGACCGGTGACGATATCGAGCAGATTCTGCGCAGTGTGGCCACCGAACGCAACATGAAGGAAGTGGGCATCCTGCCGCTGTCCAAGGAACTCGAAGCCCGCACTGGCAAGAAGCAGAAGCTGCTGACGGTGTACTCTTTCTGCACTCCGTCGACTGCCCGCGAGATGGTGGACTTCAGCCCCCACATGGCGGCCTATCTTCCCTGCCGTATTTCCGTTGTGGAAAGGGAAGATGGCTTGTGGCTCTACACCCTGAACATGGACATGATGGTCAAGATGGGGCGCAAGCTGCCATCCCCATTGAAAGAAAACGCCTGGGCTGTGCGCAGCACCATTTTTGAGATGATGGAACGCGCCTCCCGCGGAGAGTTCTGACCGGGGCTCGTGGGCGCCGGGTGACAACGAGACAAGGTTCATTCATGAAACACTCCATAGCACAGCTGGTCGCGCTGCTTGCAGTCGCCGGTACGGCGTCAGCGCAGGTGCCTGTGATTTTCCAGGGTGCAGACCTGAGGCTTGGCGAGAAATTGATTTCTGAAAACCGTTGTGTGGCGTGCCACCAGCAGAAGGTCGGCGGCGATGGGTCGTCCATCTTTCGGCCGGCCGGGAAAATCAATACGGCTGGCTATTTGCGGGGCATGGTGGAGCAGTGCAACACCGAGCTCAACCTGGGTTTTTTCCCTGAAGAAGTGACCGCCGTGGCGGCAGTCCTGAACCGGGATCACTACAAGTTCAAGTGAATGCGCTTCGGTGCAGGGCTGTCATGCTGAAGTCAGATAGGCCACGGATGATATATATCAGTTATTTCGAATATAAAGTTATTTAGATCCAAGGAGACCGCGTGAAGCACGATGATCTTTCTGCGGGCCGCATCATCAGGGCGCCCGAGAATTTTTTAAGCCGGGAAGGCATCAAGACGGTCTTTGCCGAAGGCAAAAAGGGCCGCCGCGATTTCATTCGCAGTGCCTTTGCCGCTGCAGCAGCCGGCGTTGCGGCCCCGGCCGTCCTGGCCCAGGGCAATCCCGTCCCCAAGGAGGGCGGCGACACCAATATTCTGAACCTGCCGGAGCACGCCACCGGTCTGGGGCAGAGTGTGGTGACCGATGGCTATGGCAAACCCTCCAAATATGAAACCAATGTGCAGCGCCGCCAGAGTCCGGGCCTGACACAGACCAACCAGGCCTCTGTGTCGTTTTCGCCGCTGCAATCGCTGTTTGGCATCGTCACGCCGAGCGGCTTGCACTTTGAACGCCACCACCAGGGCTGGTGGGATATTGATCCGTCCAAGCACCGCTTCATGGTCAACGGCATGGTGAAAACGCCCAAGGTATTCACCATGGACGAGATCATGCGCCTGCCGTCTGTCTCGCGCTTTCACTTCATCGAGTGTGGTGCCAACTCCGGCGCGGAGTGGGGCAATGTGGCAGTGCCGACCGCCCAGTACACCCACGGCATGATCTCCTGCAGCGAGTTCACCGGTGTTCCGCTCATCACCCTGCTGGAGCTGGCGGGTGCAGACCTGAAGAATGGCAAGTTTGTATTGGCTGAAGGTGGTGATGGTTCGTCCATGACCCGCACCATTCCCATGAGCCTGATCACGTCGGGCGAAGTGTTCGTGGCCTATGGCCAGAACGGTGAAATGCTGCGCCCCGAGAACGGCTATCCGTTGCGCCTGGTGGTGCCCGGTGTGCAGGGCGTGAGCTGGGTGAAATACCTGCGCCGCGTGGAAGTAGGCGACCAGCCCTATGCCACCAAGGATGAGGCCATCCACTACATTGATTTGCAGCCCAGTGGCCTGCACCGCCAGTACACCAATATCCAGGAATGCAAGAGCGTGGTGACCACTCCCTCGGGCGGTCAGGTGTTGCTGGACAAGGGTTTCTACAACATCACCGGTCTGGCCTGGTCGGGTCGTGGCAAGGTCAAGAAGGTGGACGTCTCGGTCGATGGTGGCCGCAACTGGCGCCCAGCGCGTCTGGAGTCACCGGTCATGTCCAAAGCGCTGACACGCTTCAATGTGGACTGGGTGTGGGATGGCAAGCCCGCCATCATCCAGAGCCGGGCCACTGATGAGACGGGCTATGTGCAGCCAACCTACAAGCAGTTGCGTGCAGTGCGCGGAACCCGGTCGATATACCACAACAACGCCATCCAGTCATGGCTCGTTCAGGAAAACGGTGAGGTGAAAAATGTCCAGCTTTCGTAATGCAGTGATCGCAGCTGCAGTGATGGCTGCGGCCGGCGGTGCGTTTGCACAAGCCGATTCCAGATTTCCAGGCATTGGCCGCGCGGCAACACCGAAAGAAGTGGCTGCCTGGGATATTGATGTGCGTCCGGATTTCAAGGGCTTGCCCAAGGGCTCCGGTTCGGTAGCCAAAGGACAGGACATCTGGGAATCGAAATGCGCGCATTGCCACGGTGTTTTTGGTGACTCTGGCGAAGTGTTCAGCCCTGTGGTGGGCGGCACCACTGCAGAGGATGTGAAGACGGGCCGTGTTGCCAAGCTGAAGGATTCGACGGTGGGTCGTACAACCTTCATGAAGGTCGCCACGCTGTCCACTGTCTTTGACTACATCAACCGTGCCATGCCATGGACCGCTCCGAAGTCCCTGTCGACCGACGAGGTGTATGCCGTAACGGCCTTTCTGCTGAACCTCAGTGGCGTGGTGCCGGATGACTTCACACTGTCCGACAAGAACATTGCCGATGTGCAAAAACGCATGCCCAACCGCAATGGCATGACCACCCAGCACGCGATGTGGCCCGGCAAGGAGTTCAATGGTGTCAAGGCGCCCGATGTCAAGAACGTGGCCTGCATGAAAGACTGCGCGACCGAGCCCAGCGTGGGCTCTTTCCTGCCGGACTTTGCACGTAATGCGCACGGCAATCTGGCGGAGCAAAACCGCATGATTGGTCCGCAGCGCGGAGCTGACACCACGGTGCCGGAAGGTAAGGCGCCAGCCAAGGTGGTTGAGTCTGCCAAACCTGCTGCAGCTTCCGGTGGTGCCGATGCCAAAGCGGCCATTGCATTGCTGACCAAGCACAGCTGTGTGGCGTGCCACGGTGTGGACAAGAAGATTGTGGGTCCGGGCTTCAACGAAGTTGCGAAGAAGCACGCGGACAAGGCGGACTACCTGGCTTCCAAGATCAAGTCGGGCGGTTCTGGCGTGTGGGGACCCATACCCATGTCGGCACAGGCATTGCCGGAAGCGGATGCTAGAGTCATTGCTGCATGGATTGCAGCTGGCGCCGCCAAGTAAATTTTTCTCAATTAACCCTCAGGAGACTTCCTATGCAAACTCGCAGAAATGCCCTCAAGAAATCCGCCGCAGTGGCTGGCCTGCTGGCCTCCACGGGCATGTTCCCCCAGTTCGCTTTTGCGTTCAACACCGCAGCGTTCGATGCCAAGTCCGTGGCCGATGCGCTGAAAGCGCTCGGCGCAGGTGCTCCGGTGGAAAGCAAGGATGTGAGCATCACCGCCCCCGACATTGCCGAGAACGGTTCTGTCGTTCCCGTTGGCGTGGCAACTACCTTGGCGGGTGTGAAGAGCATGCTGATCATGGTGGAAAAGAACCCCGCCACACTGACCGCCCTGTTCAATGTAACCGACAGCGTGGAGCCTGCATTCCAGGCCCGCGTCAAGATGGGGCAGTCCTCCGATGTCTATGCGATTGCCCTGATGAAGGACGGCAAAGTGCTGTTCGCCAAGAAGGAAGTCAAGGTCACTCTGGGCGGATGCGGCGGCTAAGTTCCCCGTCACCCACGTCTTCAATATTTTTCATACAGATTCAGGAGTTTCAAAATGGCAGATCCGATGCGTATTCGCGCCCAGGCAGCTGGCGACAAGGCCACCGTGCGTGTGTTGATGGCCCATGAGATGGAGGGCGGTCAGCGCAAAGACGCCTCCGGCAAGATCGTTCCCGCCTGGTATATCCAGGAAGTCACCGCCACCCACAATGGCAAACCCGTTCTGACCGCAGAGTGGGGCCCCGCTGTGTCCAAGAACCCTTTCCTGCAGTTCGTGGTCAAGGGTGCCAAGGCGGGCGACAAGGTTGGTGTGAGCTGGAAGGACAACCGCGGCGATACCCGCACGGACGAAGCCACGGTTTCCTGATGCGCTAGGAATCGTGTTTCTTGCAGGGGAGGCGCAGGCTTCCCCTTTGTTCGTTGGTTTATCAATACAAGAGGGCGCGCTATGAGGATGACAAAAACACTGGTCGTGGCTTCGCTGGTGGCGGTGGCCAGCAGTGCAGTCTGGGCCCAGAAAAGTGCGGCGGTGCAATCGATTGAAGAATACCGCGCCATGCTGCAGGACGGCAATCCGGCCGATCTGTTCGAGGCCAAGGGTGAGGGGCTGTGGAAGCAAAAACGTGGCCCCAAGAATGCGTCGCTGGAGCAGTGCGATCTGGGCAAAGGCCCGGGCGTATTCAAGGGCGCCTTCGTCGAGTTGCCCCGGTATTTTGCCGATACCGGCCGTGTGCAGGACCTGGAGTCGCGCCTGTTGACCTGTATGGAGACCCTGCAGGGACTCAACGCCGCCGAGATTGCCAAAACCCCCTTTGGCAAGGGCGAACAGAACAACATGACGGCATTGGCGACCTGGATCGCAGCCGAGTCCAAGGGCATGAAGTTCAACCTGCCACAGGCCCATGTGAAGGAAAAGACCTTTTACGAAGTGGGCAAGCGCCTGTTCTTCCAGCGCGGTGGCCCCCACGATTTCTCGTGTGCCTCTTGCCATGGCGAGAATGACAAGCGCATCCGGCTGCAGGACCTGCCCAACCTGACCAAGAACCCGGGTGATGGCGTGGGCGTTGCCGCCTGGCCTGCCTACCGTGTGTCCAACGGGCAGATGTGGGGCATGCAGCAGCGTCTGAACGACTGCTACCGTCAGCAGCGTTTTCCGTATCCGGGCTTTGGCAGCGATGCCACCATTGCGCTGGGTGTGTACCTGGGCGTGAACAGCCAGGGCTCTGCGTCTGTCGCACCGGCCATCAAGCGTTGAGCGAGGGATTGACCATGCAAACCAAACATAAATTTCGTATCGCAACGCTCGCAGCAGCCCTGGTGGCGGGCTGCGCCTCGGTTCCCGGTTCGGCCGATCTGGACAAATTGACCACCGCTATTGTCAAAGCATCCTTCCGCGATCAGGGCATCGTCAAGGCGTCGGTACTGGACACCGATGAAACTAACCGCGTGTGCAGCGCTGCCGATGTCAGCGGCAAGCCGCTGGACGAGGAAACCGCTAAACGCATTGAAGCCATCAACCTCCAGACCGTTAAGGCACCGCCCAATGGCAAATACCTGGGCGACTGGAAAGAGGGCGAGAAGATTGCACAGAGTGGGCGTGGCCTGACGTACACCGACGATGCCAAGACGGTCAATGGCGGTAATTGCTACAACTGCCACCAGATCGACAAGAAGGAAATCTCCTTTGGCACCATTGGCCCGAGCCTGACCAACTACGGCAAGATCCGTGGCGTGACCGATCTGGCCAGTCCGCAGGCCAAACCCATCGTGGAATACACCTGGGGCAAGATCTGGAACTCCAAGGCTTACAACGCCTGTTCCAACATGCCGCGTGCGGGCCATATGGGCATCCTGACTGCCGCCCAGATTGCCGATGTCATGGCGCTGCTGCTGGACCCCAAGTCGCCCGTGAACCAATAGCTGTGAAAAGGGCTCGGCGGTCCGCCGGGCCCTTTTTTTCTTTCAAACTTGAGTAGTCGCTGATCTATGAACTTAACCAAACGCGAATTTTTCCAGGTGCTGGGCGCTGGCACCATGGCGGGTATGGGGCTGGGCACCTATGCCGAGGCCGAGGCCGCTACGGCTTCCAACGGGCTGTACGACATTCCGAAATTTGGCAATGTGTCCTTCCTGCACATGACCGACTGCCACGCGCAGCTCAAGCCAATCCACTTTCGCGAACCCAGCATCAACATCGGTCTGGGTTCCATGCGCGGCAATCTGCCGCACCTGGTCGGCGAGCACCTGCTCCGGGTGGCCAAGGTACGCCCTGGCTCGGCAGAAGCCCATGCACTGACCTATCTGGACTACGAGAAGGCCGCCAGGCGCTACGGCAAGGTCGGTGGATTTGCGCATCTGGCCACACTGGTCAAGCGCATGAAGGCCAGCCGCCCGGGCGCGCTGCTGCTCGACGGCGGCGACACCTGGCAGGGCTCGGGCACTTCGCTGTGGACCAATGGACAGGACATGGTCGATGCCTGCAAGCTGCTGACCGTGGATGTGATGACCGGCCACTGGGAGTTCACGCTGGGGATGGAGCGCGTCAAGGAGATCGTCGAGAAGGATTTCGCCGGCAAGATCGACTTTGTGGCGCAGAACGTCAAGACGCAGGACTTTGGTGACCCGGTGTTCAAGCCCTATGTCATTCGTGAAATCAATGGGGTGCCTTGCGCCATCATCGGCCAGGCGTTCCCCTACACCCCCATTGCCAACCCGCGTTACATGGTGGCCGACTGGTCCTTCGGCATCCAGGACGAGAACATGCAGAAGATGGTGGACGAGGCGCGTGGCAAGGGTGCCCAGGTGGTGGTGGTGCTCAGCCACAACGGTATGGACGTGGACCTGAAGATGGCCAGCCGCGTCAGCGGCATTGACGCCATCATGGGTGGCCACACCCACGACGGCATGCCGGTGGCCTCCATCGTGGCCAACAAGGGTGGCAAGACCATCGTCACCAACGCCGGCTCCAACAGCAAGTTCCTGGGCGTGCTGGACTTTGATGTGCGCGACAAGAAGGTGCTGGACTTCCGCTACCGCCTGTTGCCCGTGTTTGCCAACATGCTGCCCGCTGATAAAGAGATGGATGCGCTTATCACCAAGATCCGCGCTCCGTATGAGAGCAAGCTGGCCGAGAAGCTGGCCTATACCGAAGGCACGCTGTACCGCCGTGGCAACTTCAACGGCACCGGCGACCAGTTGCTGGTGGACGCCTTGATGGACGTGCAGGGCGCCGAGATTGCGTTCTCGCCCGGTTTCCGCTGGGGTACCACGCTGCTGCCGGGCCAGGCCATCACCCGCGAGTGGTTGATGGACATGACCGCCACCACCTATTCCTACGCCACGGTGACCGAGATGACCGGCGAAACTATCAAGACGGTGCTGGAAGACGTGTGCGACAACCTGTTCAACCCCGACCCCTACTACCAGCAGGGTGGTGACATGGTGCGCGTGGGTGGCCTGCAGTACAGCTGCAATCCGTCCGCCGGGATGGGCAAGCGCATTGACGACATGCGTATCAACGGCAAGGCCATCGAGGCCAGCAAAAAGTACAAGGTGGCTGGCTGGGCTCCGGTAGCCGAAGAAGCCAAAGGCGCTGGCAACAAGATGGTTTGGGACGTGGTGGAAACCTGGCTCCAGTCCAAGGGCGGCAAGATTGCGCCACGCAAGCTCAATACGCCCACGCTCATTGGTGTGAAACCCAATCCGGGATACGCCGAAGCCTGAGTGCCGCCTGCAGGCACGGATTGCA
>CAUJJV010000150.1 GCA_963205375.1 Pseudomonadota bacterium | reverse complement strand
GGCCGAGGAGAAGGTGCTGATCGTGCAGGGCACCGGCTTCAACTGGATCCACCCCGATCACTTCCGGCTGGTGTTCCTGCCCAACATCGACGACCTGACCGAAGCCATAGGCCGCATTGCACGCTTCCTGGCGCACTACCGCAAGCGCCACGCCACGCACACGGCAGCGCTGTCTGCCTGATCACCCCGCATTCGTTACCGCACTGAAAGCTTTACGCTCATGAAACCCATCCAGGTCGGCCTCCTCGGCATCGGCATCGTCGGCTCCGGCACCTTCCATGTGCTCACCCGCAACCAGGCGGAGATTCGCCGCCGTGCCGGCCGGGGCATCGAGATCACCATGGTGGCCGACCTGGACACTGCGCGCGCCAAGTCCATCGTGGGCGACGGCGTGGAGGTGGTGGGCGATGCCAGGGCGGTGATCGCAAATCCCGCCATCGACATCGTCATCGAGCTGATCGGCGGCTACGGCATCGCCAAGACCCTGGTGATGGAGGCCATCGCCGCCGGCAAGCATGTGGTCACCGCCAACAAAGCCTTGCTGGCCGTGCACGGCACCGAAATCTTCGCGGCCGCCTCGGCCAAGGGCGTGATGGTGGCGTTTGAAGCGGCAGTGGCTGGTGGCATTCCCATCATCAAGGCGCTGCGTGAAGGCCTGACCGCCAACCGCATCCAGTGGATCGCCGGCATCATCAATGGCACCACCAATTTCATCCTGTCCGAAATGCGGGACAAGGGCCTGGACTTTGGCGTGGTGCTCAAGGAAGCGCAGCGCCTGGGTTATGCGGAAGCTGACCCCACATTTGACATCGAAGGAGTGGATGCTGCGCACAAGGCCACCATCATGTCGGCTATTGCGTTTGGCATTCCGGTGCAGTTTGACAAGGCCTATGTGGAGGGCATCACCAAGCTGGGCGCTGCCGATATCAAGTACGCCGAACAACTCGGCTACCGCATCAAGCTGCTGGGCATTGCCAAACGCCGCCCTGAAGGCATCGAGTTGCGCGTGCACCCCAGCCTGGTGCCGAGCAAGCGTCTGATTGCCAACGTGGAAGGTGCGATGAATGCGGTCATGGTGCAGGGCGATGCCGTGGGCACCACGCTGTATTACGGCAAGGGCGCGGGTTCTGAGCCCACCGCCAGCGCGGTGATCGCCGATCTGGTGGACATTGCCCGTTTGCACACCGCCGACCCGCAAAACCGTGTGCCGCACCTGGCGTTCCAGCCCGATGCACTGAGCGACCTGAAAGTGCTGCCCATGGAGCAGGTGGTCACCAGCTACTACCTGCGCCTGCGCGTGGCCGACCAGGCTGGCGTGCTGGCCAAAGTGACCGGCATTCTGGCCGAGAGCGGTATCAGCATCGACGCGGTGTTGCAGCGCGAAGCGGACGAAGTGGGCGGTGAAGGCTCCACCCAGACTGACGTCATCATCCTGACCCACGACTGCGTGGAAGCCAAGATGAACGCCGCCATTGCCCAGATGCAGGCACTGCCCACCGTGCTGGCCCCGATCACCCGTATCCGCAAGGAAGAACTCGCCTGATGAAGTACCTGAGTACACGCGGCCACACGGACCGCAAACGCTTCTGCGAAATCCTGCTCGAGGGCCTGGCGCCCGATGGCGGGCTGTACATGCCTGAGTCCTACCCGCAGGTGAGCGACGCCACGTTGACGCGCTGGCGCGATGTGTACCACCGCCAGGGCTATGCGGAGCTGGCTTTCGAGATTCTGTCGCTCTACATTGACGACATTCCCGCCGCCGACCTGCGCGCGCTGTGCGAGAAGACCTACACCGCTGCGGTGTATGGCACCGGCGAGATTGTTCCCCTGCGCCACGTCGAAGACGGCCTGTGGATTGAGGCGTTGTCCAACGGCCCCACACTGGCCTTCAAGGACATGGCGATGCAACTTCTGGGCAACCTGTTCGAATACGAACTGGCACGCCGCGGCGAAGAGCTCAACATCCTGGGCGCCACCAGTGGCGACACCGGTAGCGCGGCTGAATACGCCATGCGCGGCAAAAAGGGCGTGCGCGTCTTCATGACCAGCCCGTTCGGGCGTATGAGCCCGTTCCAGCAGGCGCAGATGTTCAGCCTGATGGACGCCAACATCTACAACATCGCGGTCAAGGGCGTGTTCGATGACTGCCAGGACATGGTCAAGGCGGTCAGCAACGACCTCGAATTCAAACGCAAATACAAGATCGGCACCGTGAATTCCATCAACTGGGCGCGCCTGTTGGCGCAGGTGGTGTACTACTTTGCCGGCTACATCCAGGCCACCGAGTCCAACGCACAGAAGGTGTCTTTCAGCGTGCCCAGCGGCAACTTTGGCAACGTCTGCGCAGGCCATGTGGCGCGCATGATGGGCCTGCCGATCGAGAAGCTGGTGGTAGCCACCAACGAAAACGATGTGCTCGACGAGTTCTTCCGCACCGGTGTGTACCGCGTGCGTGGCACCGCCGACACGCACGAGACCTCCAGCCCGTCCATGGACATTTCCAAGGCCAGCAACTTCGAGCGCTTTGTGTTCGACCTGCTGGGACGCGACGGTGATCGCGTCAAGGCGCTGTTTGGCGACGCGCTCAACACGGCCGGCCGCTTTGACCTGAGCGCGGACCCCGCGTTTGCGCAGGCAGCCAGCCGTTACGGGTTTGTCAGCGGCAAGAGCACGCATGCCCACCGTCTGGAAACCATCCGTGATACCTGGAAGCGCCACGAAATCATGATCGACACCCACACGGCCGACGGCCTGAAGGTGGCCCTGGAACACCGGACCCCCGGCGTGCCCATGATCGTGCTGGAAACCGCTTTGCCCATCAAGTTTGCGGCCACCATCGTGGAAGCACTGGGGCGCGAGCCCGAGCGGCCCGCCAAGTTCGAAGGCATTGAAGCCCTGCCCAAGCGCGTGATCGTGATGGAAGCCGATGTGGCTGCCATCAAGGCCCTCATCGCGCGGGAATGCGCCTACTAGCCATGGCCACGGCACCCCGACAGCCTTTGCTGGCGCTCGACGATGCGCTGACCCAACTGCTGGGGGCGGTAACACCCTTGCAGGACACCGAGCAGGTTGCCACGCTGCAGGCCGATGGCCGTGTGCTGGCGGCCGATGTGGTTTCGGGCCTGCATGTGCCACCGCAGGACAACAGCTCGATGGACGGCTACGCGGTGCGTTGCGCCGATGTGGCCGCTGCCGGTGCCACGCTGACCGTGTCCCAGCGCATTGCTGCCGGCGCGGCCGGAACCGAGCTGCTCCCCGGAACCGCTGCGCGCATCTTTACCGGAGCCCCGATTCCGCCCGGTGCCGACGCCGTGGTCATGCAGGAAGACTGCACCGCCGCAGACGGTGCGCAGGGCCAGCCGTGCGTGACCGTCAACAGCGTGCCCGTCTCCGGGCAGTGGATTCGCCGTGCGGGTGAAGACGTCACCCGCGGTGCCGTAGTGCTGGCGCGTGGCCAGCGCCTGGGCCCCGCCGCACTGGGGTTGGCCGCCAGCGTGGGCATGGCCGAACTCAGCGTGGTCCGCCGTCCGCGCGTGGCCTTGTTTTCGACCGGCGATGAGTTGGTGATGCCGGGCCAGAAAGCGCCGCAGGACATGCCACCCGGTGCCATCTACAACTCCAACCGCTTCTTCCTGGCAGCGCTGCTGCGCCGCCTGGGCTGTGAGGTGTCCGACCTGGGTATCGTGCCGGACCAGCGCGAAGCCACGGTGGAAGCATTGCGCAGCGCGGCTGCAAACCACGATGTGATCCTGACCAGCGGTGGCGTGTCGGTGGGGGAGGAAGACCACATCAAGCCCGCCGTGCAGTCCCTGGGTTCGCTGGACCTGTGGCAGATTGCCATCAAGCCAGGCAAACCGTTTGCACACGGCCGGGTGGGCAATGCGCACTTTCTGGGTTTGCCGGGCAATCCGGTGTCGAGCTTTGTGACCTTTCTGGTGCTGGTGCGGCCATTTCTGCTGCAGATGCAGGGTGTGTCTGATGTTGCTATGAAATCCATAGCTGTTCGCGCAGATTTCACCTGGGCCAGAGCCGATAAACGCCGTGAATTCCTGCGTGTGCGCCGCAATGCCCAGGGTGGGCTGGATCTGTTTCCCAACCAGAGCTCGGGCGTGCTGACCTCCGCCGTCTGGGGCGATGGCGTTATCGACAACCCTCCCGGGCGCACCATTGCCCCGGGCGATGTGGTGCAGTTTGTTCCGTTTGCGGAAGTCATGGCATGAAGGTTTCCATCAAGTATTTCGCCTCCATCCGCGAGGCCATTGGCCAGCCCGGTGAAGTGCGCGAGACGCAGGCCACTACGCTGGCTGCGCTGCGCGACGAACTCATCGCTTCCAGCGACACCTATGCGCAGTGCCTGGCCCGTGGCCGTGCGGTGCGCATGGCGCTGAACCAGGTGATGAGCGAGGAGTCTGCTGCCCTCATCGATGGTGCAGAAGTCGCATTCTTTCCTCCAGTGACTGGAGGCTGATCGCCATGTCCCATACCGCGCCCCGGGTCAGTATCCAGACCGAAGACTTTGACCTCGGTGCCGAGATCGCCACCCTGCGGGCGCAGGATGGCCGCGTAGGCGCGGTGTGCAGTTTTGTCGGCACCGTACGCGACCGCACTGCAGGCATTGCGGGCCAGATCCAGAGCATGGAGCTGGAGCACTATCCCGGCATGACCGAGAAATCGATCGAAGCCATGATCGACGCGGCCCATGCCCGGTTCGACATCTTTGGCGCACGGGTGATTCATCGCGTAGGCCTGTTGCAGCCGCTGGACCAGATCGTGATGGTGGCCGTCACTTCGGCCCACCGCGGCGAGAGTTTTGCCGCGTGCGAGTTCCTGATGGACTACCTGAAGACCCAGGCGCCGTTCTGGAAGAAAGAGCAAACTCCCGAGGGCGCCAAGTGGGTGGATGCCCGGGTTAGCGACGACGCGGCGCTGGCCAAGTGGGGCATTGCGGCCTCCAACGGCAACGCCGCTTAATTCAGATACTGCGGCCGCTCGGCGGTCTCAAACGCATCCATACCGGGTGACGGCTCGCTAGCAGGCACGCCGGGTACCGGCGTCAGGCCCCAGTCGGCGCTCTTGATCACCAGGTCTAGCAAATGCAGCAGGGCATGGATGATGGGCAGGCCCAATGTCACCTCAAACGCCCGTGTGGTGGAACCATCGGCCATTTTTTCTTCCAGCGCCAGGTGCAGGTTGTGGTCGTCGAGCTGGGAAATCTTCATCTGCGTAACCAGCAGCGGCTCACTGCCCGCGGGCAGTGCGGTGGTTTCGCCGCTAAATGGCGTCTCGAAATCGGCTGTAGCCAGTGATTCCTGTTGCTGAAACCCAGCCAGATCGTCCGCCAGGCCACCATCGTGGCTGACGTGGTGTGCGGCGTCGCCGCCCATGCGCTTGGAAACTTCCACCAGATGGGGGTAGAAATTTTTCACCATGCGTCGCGTCAGCCACAGGCGGAATTCCTCCTGTGTGCGGGTGTTCAGGCGCAGCAGAATGCGGTCCTGTTCCTGCTGGTAGGTGGCCTGTAACTGGTGGATGTCCATGCTTTGATTCTAGTCAATAGACCCGAAAACCGCCTGTCTTGAAATAGAGGGGGATGTCCCAACTTGCGGTTCAACTAGACAAAGGGATTTGCCATGCGTATCGAAAAACTCACCACGAAATTCCAGGAAGCTCTGGGCGAGGCCCAATCGCTGGCCCTGGGCAACGACAACCAGTACATCGAGCCGGCCCACGTGCTGCTGGCCATGCTGCGCCAGGACGATGGCCCCAAGGCGTTGCTGCAACGCGCGGGCGTCAACCTGCCCGGCCTGACACAGGCTGCAGAAGCCGCCATGAAGAAGCTGCCGCAGGTGCAGGGCCACGAGCAGGTGCAGGTGGGCCGTGACATGGTGACGCTGTTGCAGGCGTCTGAGAAAGAGGCCATGAAACGCAACGACCAGTTTGTGGCCAGCGAACTCTTTTTGCTGGCGCTGGCTGACAGCAAAGCCGATATCGGCAACGTGGTGCGCGCCAACGGCCTGACCCGCAAGAGCCTGGAAACCGCGATCGACGCGGTGCGCGGCGGCCAGAGCGTGGACAGCGCGGATGCCGAAGACCAGCGCGAGTCACTCAAAAAATACTGCATCGACCTGACTGAGCGCGCACGCCAGGGCAAGCTCGACCCGGTGATTGGCCGTGACGACGAAATCCGCCGCGCCATTCAGGTACTCCAGCGCCGCACCAAAAACAACCCGGTGCTGATCGGCGAGCCCGGTGTCGGCAAGACGGCGATTGTGGAAGGCCTGGCCCAGCGCATTGTGGACGGCGCGGTGCCGGACTCCCTCAAGGGCAAGCGCGTGCTGAGTCTGGACATGGCCGCCCTGCTGGCTGGTGCCAAGTTCCGTGGCGAGTTCGAAGAGCGCCTGAAAAACGTGCTCAAGGATTTGGCCAAGGACGAAGGCCAGACCATTGTTTTCATTGACGAGCTGCACACCATGGTGGGCGCCGGCAAGGCCGAAGGCGCCATGGACGCCGGCAATATGCTCAAGCCCGCGCTGGCCCGCGGCGAACTGCACTGCGTGGGTGCCACCACGCTGGACGAGTACCGCAAGTACATCGAGAAGGACGCTGCGCTGGAGCGCCGCTTCCAGAAAATTCTGGTGGGCGAGCCGACAGTGGAAGCCACCATCGCTATTCTGCGCGGCCTGAAAGAGCGCTATGAAACCCACCATGGCGTGCAGATCACCGACCCGGCGATCGTTGCCGCTGCCGAGCTGTCCAACCGCTACATCACCGACCGCTTTTTGCCGGATAAGGCCATCGACCTGATCGACGAAGCCGCCAGCAAGATCAAGATCGAGCTGGATTCCAAGCCCGAGGTGATGGACAAGAAAGACCGCCGCCTGATCCAGCTGCAGATCGAGCGTGAAGCCGTGAAGCGCGAGAAGGACGAAGCCTCGCAAAAGCGCCTGGAGCTGATCAACGAAGAGATCACCGCGCTGCAAAAGGAAATTGCCGATCTGGACGAAATCTGGAAGGCCGAGAAGGCCCAGGCCCAGGGCTCCAAGACCATCATGCAGGAGGTGGAAAAGCTGCGCTTCCAGATCAAGGAACTCACCGACAAGGGCGACTTCAACAAGGCGGGCGAGCTGCAATACGGCAAGCTGCCCGAGCTGGAAAAACGCCTGAAAGACGCGCAGGCCCAGGAAGCTGGCAAGGCCCAGAGCGCCAAAGACGGTGGCCGCGCCCAACTGCTGCGCACCATGGTCGGCGCCGATGAAATTGCCGAGGTGGTGAGCCGCGCCACCGGCATCCCCGTGTCCAAGATGATGCAGGGGGAGCGTGACAAGCTGCTGCAAATGGAAGGCAAGCTGCACGACCGCGTGGTCGGCCAGAACGAGGCCATTGCGGCCGTGGCCAATGCCATTCGCCGTTCGCGCTCGGGCCTCTCTGACCCGAACCGCCCGACCGGTTCGTTCCTGTTCCTCGGCCCCACGGGCGTGGGCAAGACCGAGCTGTGCAAGGCGCTGGCGGGCTTCCTGTTTGACAGCGAAGAGCACCTGATCCGCGTGGACATGAGCGAGTTCATGGAGAAGCATTCGGTGGCCCGCCTGATTGGCGCGCCTCCCGGCTATGTGGGCTACGAAGAGGGCGGCTACCTGACCGAGGCCGTGCGCCGCAAGCCCTACAGCGTGCTGCTGCTCGACGAGGTGGAAAAGGCCCACCCCGATGTGTTCAACGTGCTGCTGCAGGTGCTGGACGATGGTCGCCTGACCGATGGCCAGGGCCGCACCGTGGATTTCAAGAACACCGTGATCGTGATGACCAGCAACATCGGCTCGCAGATGATTCAGAGCATGGTGGGGCAGGACTACGAAGACGTGAAAGAGGCGGTAACGGGGGAGCTGAAGAACCACTTCCGCCCCGAGTTCCTGAACCGCATTGACGAGACCGTGGTGTTCCACTCGCTGGACGCAACGCATATCGCCAACATTGCCAAGATCCAGCTGGCGACGCTGACTGCGCGCCTGGCCAAGATGGACCTGGCGCTGGAGGTGAGCGACGCTGCCGTGGCCGAGCTGGCCAAAGTGGGCTTCGACCCGGTGTTTGGTGCCCGACCGCTCAAGCGCGCCATCCAGCAGCGCATCGAGAACCCGCTCTCGAAATTGCTGCTCGAAGGCAAGTTCGCGCCCAAGGACACGATCCACGTGGGGGTCGACACGATCCAGGCGCCAGGGCAGTTCAGCTTCTCCTGATGCCTGATACGGGTGGTTTAGTGGCCCTTTGGGCCGCTAGCCCCCGTGCAATATGCGCAGCCAGCTATGGATTTGGTAGCAAATCCTGGCTGGCTTTTTTATAGGTTGAGGGTGGCGCGACCTGCGGGTGAGCAGATCCACAGCGAGCCCGCTACGTTCAGGAGCACCGTGATCCAGAAGGTGATGCGGAACGGCAGTTTGGCGGTTTTGTGCCGCAATAGCTGCTGTGCCAGCAGCGCGCCGGGCCAACCGCCAGCCAATGCCAGCAGGTGCAGGGTGCGCTCCGGGGTGCGCCAGGTGCGTTGTCTCGCCGCTGATTTGTCGATGGCGTAAACGAGGAAGGTAATGACGCTCGCCGTGGCGTACCAGATAGCTACCAACATTGGTCTTCAGCGCGCATATTGCACATGGGCTGTGCGGACAACTTCTTCCCGAAAGTGCCTTGAGAGTTCACGGGCGGTGCGTAGGTCCACCTTGCGTCCGCCTAATAGGTGGGAGAGTTCTTCTTCCAGCGCAGCCATACCAAAGAGCCCAGGCACGCTGTCCGGCTCAAACTCAACCAGCAAATCCACGTCGCTGTCGGCACCCGCTGTGCCCTTGACTTGTGATCCAAACAATGCCAGTTTACGAATCCGGTGGGCTTCGCAGAATTCTTGAACGGCGGGGTCCTGAAGATTCATTTCGCGGTGCATAGGGCCTCTGGGTGGGAAGGACTAAACGGTCTCCAGGCGTTGCACCATGTCGGGAAACTTCGCCACCATGCGAATGAGCACAGCTGCCTGGGCATTGGGTTTGGCTCGGCCTTGCTCCCAGTTTTCCAGAGTGCGGGGGTTGGTTCGCAAATAGCGGGCAAATACCTGGCGCGACAGGTGCAGCTTTTCACGCACTGCCAGCACTTCCTGCGGCTCCAGCACGGGAACAGGTTTGGACTCCACCTGCACATGGCGTAGCGTCAGCTTGCCTTTGCGTTCTGCCGCCAGGGCATCGAACCCTTCGACGATTTCTGAAAATATGTCGCGTTTGCTCATGTTGCATCCTTTACTTGGCGGCTCTGTCGCTCTGTGTCTAGCAGCCGCTTGATACTTCTACGTTGATCTGCAGTCAGATCGTCGGCCTGGTCCTTGTCATATACCGTAAACAGCCAAAACTGTGCACCGCCTAGCCACCAGTAGTAGATCACGCGCAGCCCGCCGCGCTTGCCTTTGCCTCTGCGCGGGTCTGCTTGCCTGACTTTGCGCAGGCCACCCGTGCCTTCGATGACATCACCCGCCTCCGGGTTCTGCATCAACTCGTTCTGCAGGGCGCGGTAGGCTTCATCGTCCATATAGTCCGCTCGCAGGCGGGCAAATGGAGGAAGTTCAACGAACGTGGCTTTCATGGCGGAATTATACGCAAGTTACGTACATATTTGGCTTAACTTCTCCACCCATCCCCCTCGCGCCGCGCGCGGCCCAGGGCTTCCAGCGTTTCCAGAATGCGGGGCAGGCTTTTTTTCCAGGCACCGCGGCT
>CAUJJV010000149.1 GCA_963205375.1 Pseudomonadota bacterium | reverse complement strand
TCCTTGATCATCTTTCCGAACGCCACTGCCAGCTGGGGCGCGGATGCGGCCTGGATGCGCAGTTCCTGCACCGCACCGGCAATCGCATGGGTGACGGTCGGGATCATGGGCTCGGAATTTTTTTGCTGCTCGTGGTGTTCTTTGCCCGAAGCCCAGAACGGTGGCAGGTGCAGGCTCTTGCTGCGGTCGAAGGACATGCTGCGCTGGAGCAGCTTGACGCCGCTGATGCCATCGATCAGCGAATGGTGGATCTTGATGAACAGCGCGAAGCGGTTGCCCTCAATGCCTTCGATGATGGTGCATTCCCACGGCGGGCGGGTCAGGTCGATCGGCGTGCTCTGCAGGCGGCCGACCAGCTCGCCGAGTTCGCGTTCGCCGCCGGGCCAGGGCAGGGCGGCGTGGCGCACGTGGTACTCGAGGTCGATGTTGTCGTCCTCCACCCAGGTACGCACCGGATTGAGGTTGAACGACTCCTTGAGGCGCTGGTTCCAGGGCGGGGTGAATTTGCGGTGCCCGCGAAACTCCAGCATCATCTTGCGCATGAAATCCTGGGGGGCGTCGTCGGGCAACTTGAACTGCAGCAGACCACCGACGTGGTTGGGGGTGGCGCGGGATTCGGTAACGATCCAGGCGGCGTCCAGGGGATTGAGGCGATTGGCGGTCATAAAACGGTGCAGGGCATGTGTGTTTTGAATAGTGAGATTAGAGCGCCTGCCAGCCTGCGCCCGACTGATGGTTTACACCTAGCCTGGGTGCGTTGCTGCTGGGGGCGCGTGCTAGAGTGCCCCCTGATTGCGCGCCACACCATGATCAGTCCTCCATCTCCCCCCGGTTTCAACTCCCGCCTGTGGCGGCGTTTTGTCACGATTGCCGGCCCCTACTGGCGCTCGGACGAGCGCTGGCGCGCCAGCGGCATGCTGGCCCTGCTGGTGCTGCTGCTGCTGGGGCAGACGGCGTTTAACGTGCTGTTCAACCACGAGACTGGCGAATTCACTTCGGCCCTGGCGGCCGGCGATGCAGACCGTTTCTGGGCGTCGATCTGGCGCTACACGGCCATCCTGGTGGCTGCGGTGCCTATCTATGCGCTGTACTACTACGTGCGCGATACGCTGGCGCTGCGCTGGCGCCGCTGGTTGACGGACAGTTTTCTGGCGCGCTATTTCAGCCAGCGCGCTTACTACCGGCTCAACACCGGCGGCATCGACAACCCGGACCAGCGGATTGCGGAGGACATCAACAGCTTCACGCAGCAGTCGCTGTATTTCTCAATGATTCTGCTGGGCTCGCTGATTGACCTGGTCGCATTTTCCAGCGTGCTGTGGACGATCTCGCAGGGGCTGGTGTACTTCCTGATTGGCTACGCTGCATTCAGTACTTTCTTTACCGGATCGGTGTTTGGCAAGCAGCTGATTGCGCTGAATTTTTTGCAGTTGCAGCGGGAAGCGGATTTCCGTTTCAACCTGGTGCGGGTGCGCGAACATGCCGAGCCTATTGCCTTCCACGATGGCGAAGCGCGCGAAATGTCGGCGTTGCAGCGTGTGTTCGCGGCGCTGTACAGCAATTACCAGCGCGTTCTGCGCTGGCAGTTCAAGCTCAACCTGTTCCAGTATGCGCACAGGTTTCTGATCATCGTGCTGCCCACCGCGATCATTGCCAATGACGTGCTCTCGGGCGAGCTGGAAGTGGGCCGGGCCATCCAGGCGGCGGGCGCTTTTGCCGCCATCCTGAGCGCGCTGACGGTGATCGTGGACCACTTCGAGGGACTGAGCCGTTTCTCGGCAGGCGTGGACCGGCTGTATGCCTTTGCCGAGTCGCTGGGTGTGCAGGCGGAACAGGCCATCACGTTACCGGAGGACGATGGCGGGCAGATCCGCACGGTGCACGGGTTCGAACTGGCCACACGCAAGCTCACGGTCCTCACCCCCAACCGCGAACACCTGTTGCTCAAGGACCTGACGCTGGAGGTGAATCCCGGAGAGGGGCTGCTGATCGTCGGCCCCAGCGGCACTGGCAAGAGTTCGCTGCTGCGGGTGATTGCCGGCCTGTGGGACACCGGCTCCGGCGAAGTACTGCGCCCGGCTGGCATGGACATGATCTTCCTGCCCCAGCAACCTTATCTGCCGCTGGGCGATCTGCGCTGCCAGCTTACCTACCCGCAGACCGAGCGCAACATCTCGGACGAGGAACTGCTGCAATGGCTGGAGCTGGTGAACCTGCCGACGTTGGCCCAACGCTTTGGCGGACTGAATGCGGTGCTCGACTGGCCGCGGGTGCTGTCGGTGGGGGAGCAGCAGCGTCTGGCCTTTGCCCGTGCCCTCTTGGCCAAACCCCGCTACCTGTTGCTCGACGAAGCCACCAGCGCGCTGGATGCCACCAATGAAGGCCTGCTGTATGGCCAGCTGGCAGGCCTGTCCATCACGCCCATCAGTGTCAGCCACCACGAAGCCATCGTTCGCCACCACCGCCATGTGCTGGAAATGCCTGGCAACGGCGCCTGGTCGTTGCACGATGCGCGGGACTACCGCTGGGTGGCTTAGCGCAGCCTGCGCGAGTGCTATGCCGGCACCGACTGGCGCCGGAACTCCGCGGGGGATTGTCCGGTCCAGCCTCTGAAGGCACGGATAAAGCTCTTCTCGTTCTGGAACCCTGCCGCCTCGGCCACCTGCTTGATGGGGCGGTCAGTGCGATTCAATAGCTCGATGGCCCGTGCCTGTCGCACCTCGTCCTTGAGACCCTGCAGCGTGGCACCTTCCTCCTTGAGTTGGCGGTGCAGGGTGCGCGGCGAGACATGCAGCAGTCC
Source organism: Pseudomonadota bacterium (assembly GCA_963205375.1). Taxonomy (GTDB): domain Bacteria; phylum Pseudomonadota; class Gammaproteobacteria; order Burkholderiales; family Burkholderiaceae_C; genus Allorhodoferax. The sequence goes on along the minus strand of CAUJJV010000149.1, from coordinate 637 downwards.
TGCCAGGGCCTCGGCGCTATGGGTCTGCTGGGCGTGGGTTGCCAGGGTCTGGCGCACACGCTGCACCAGCAAACGGTCGCGGCGGTATTGCAGTACGGTCAGCGGCAGCGCATGTTGCAGCATCTGCTGCAGCGCCTTTTCGTCGCGGCGCAAGGGCAGATTCAGGTAGCGGGCATCGAAGTGGATGGCCGCGTGGTCTGCACCAAACGTGGTGGGCCCGGAGAACAGGATGGTGTACGCGCTCTGGTGTGCCGGTGCGTCAAAGGGGAATTGCGCCGACTGCAGCGGGATGCGCGAATCCACCAGCCAGCACGCCACCCCCAGGATGTTGCGCAGCACCGAGACCAGGCAGAACTCGCGCATGGGTGCAGGGAGGTTGTGCGGCTGGGGATTCTGCGCAGGTAAAGGAGGAGCCCGCAACGCGGGCGGGGGACACGGAGCAGAGTCCCCAGCCGTACAACCTGCGGGCGTGGTGTTCTCGACTATGCGGATCGTTGCCACATCGTCTTTCACGTCCAGTGCGAGTGAGATGTCGGGTGCAATCAACCCGTGGTGGCGGCACCAGCGTGACAGGGCCAGGTGCAAGGTTGGTGCGCTGATGGACGCACGCGCCAGCATGCCATAGCTGCCCCAGGGC
>CAUJJV010000148.1 GCA_963205375.1 Pseudomonadota bacterium | reverse complement strand
GCCAGCCACTGGCCGGGCGTCACACCAAACCAGCGCCGCGCTGCGCGGCTGACGCTGCTGGCATCGTGGTAGCCCAGGCGTTGCGCCGCGGCTTCCAGGCTCCAGCCTTGCTGTAGCAGGCCTTCCAGCGCCGCACGCCGCATGTTGTCGACCAGCGTGGCCCAACTCGTCCCCTCTTCTTTCAGGGTGCGCTGCATGCTGCGCACGCTCATGCCCAGTGCTGCCGCCAGATCCTCGATAGACGGATTGGCGTCGGCGCGATGGGCGAGCCACTGCACCGCAAAGCTGGAGGCGTACCCCACCTGCGGCAGGCTGGCGAGCTCGCGGTCGGCCAGGTCGCAATGCATGCGGCACAGGTCGGCATCGGCATGCGGCAAAGGGGCGCTCAGGTCCCGTGCCGAAAAGGTGAGGCGGTTCGCATCGGCTGCAAACTGCGGCGTGATGCCGAAACACTGCCGGTAGCCTTGCAACGGCCCCTGCGCGGGATGGCGAAAACTCACTTCCAGCGGCTGGTATGCGCGCCCCGCCAGCCACAGTGCCTGGCGGTACACACCACCGAGCAATGCCTCCACCTGCTGCGGCAGGATGGGGACGCGAGCAGTCTGTACGGTGTGCTCCAACGCCACCGAACCGTCGGGCTGAGGGTGGGCCGCCAGGGTGCCCGACTCGCTGACCAGGCGCTGGTAACGCAGCATCACGCCAATGGCGCAGCCCCACAAAAAAGCAACAGGAGACACGATGCAGGCACACCGACTTGAGAACGAGGTTCACATCCAGCGGCCCCCAGAGACCGTATTCCGCTACGTGACGCAGCCGTGGCTCTGGCACGAATGGCACCCGGCCTCTGAGTCCGCCGTAGGCAGCGCCAACCCGCTGAAGGTGGGTGACCACTTTGATGAATCGGTCAGCATGCAGCCCTTCGGATGGTTTCCCATCCGCATACGGCGCCATCTGCGCTGGACCGTGGTGGAGTCGCAGGAACCGCACCTCTGGGAGGTGCACGGCACATCGCCCACCATCGACGTGCGCGCCCGCTATGAGCTCGATCCGGTCGATGGCACGCGGTTCCGGCGCACCTTCCACTACCAGGTGAAGGGTCCGCTTCGGGTGATTGATCGCGGCTTTGTCTTGCCGCGCATGCAGCAGCAATCCGTGCTGGCGCTGCAGAACCTCCAACGCGCGCTGGAGGCCCAATGAACGACGCTGTCGCTGCATTCCGCGCGCAGTACCGCGAGCAGCATATTGGTCGAAGCTACCGGGGCTGGCTGCACTTCGGCTTCACGGTCAGCATGGCAAGCACCATCATCGTGCTGTGTGCCCTGCAGTTGCATGACGTGACACCATGGGAATGGCTGACACTGCCACTGACCTTTGTCTACGCCAATTTTGCCGAGTACTTTGGCCACAAGGGCCCCATGCACCATCTGCGCCCCGGCCTGCGCCTGGTGTACGAGCGCCACACCAGGCAGCACCACCGCTTCTTTACCGAAACCGAGATGGCGTTTGAGAGTCCGCGCGACTTCAAGGCGGTGCTGTTCCCGCCGGTGCTGGTGACCTTCTTCCTGCTGGCTTTCGGCACCCCCATGGCCTTGTTGCTGACCTGGCTGACAACACCCAATGTGGGTTACCTGTTCGCACTCACCGCCGCCACGTACTTCCTGAATTACGAGCTGCTGCACTTTGCCCACCACCTGCCCGATACGCACTGGGTCTCGCGTCTTCCGGGCATGCACGTGTTGCGCCGCCTGCATACCGACCACCACGACCCGAAGCTGATGGCCCGGTACAACTTCAACATCAGCTACCCGCTGGGAGACTGGGTGTTCGGTACGCTGTACCGTGGCAAAGCATGAGCACGCATGGGGAATGCTCCTATTTCCATAGCTACTTCCGCATATTCCACGGGGGCTAGAGGCCGATTTGACCTATAAACCCTATTCCAGCAGCGCCGCGTACACCAGGTTGCGGAACAGCGGGCGGTAGTAGTCGCGCTGGTTGGGGGCCTGGATCATCATCAGGGCGAAGAAGTCTTTGGCCGGGTCCACAAAGAAGGTGGTGCCGGCAATGCCGCCCCAGAAGTACAGGCCCTTGGTGCCGGGTGCGGCGGCAATGCCATCTTCCAGCCGCACCGCAAAGCCCAGGCCAAAGCCGTGGCCTGGGGGCAGCAGTTCGCCCGAGCGGCCCGCGCGGTGCACGCCGATGTGCCCCAAGTGGTCCGCGGTCATGTAGCGCACGGTGTTGGGGCCCAGAATGCGCACGCCGTCAAGCTCGCCCCCGTTCAGCAGGCACTGCAAAAAGCGCGCGTAGTCGGCGGAGGTGGACACCAGGCCCGCACCACCGGCTTCCATGCGGGCGGGCTGGCGCACGTCGATCAGCTTCATGGCGATGCCGCCATCGGGGTCGCTTTCGAACGGCTCGGCAATACGGTGGTGTTTTTCGGGTGGCACATGGAAGGCGGTGTCCACCATGCCCAGCGGGCCAAAAATGTTGTGCTGCAGGAAGTCGCCCAGCGACTGCCCTGCCACCACCTCCAGCAGCGCGCCCAGCAGGTCGGTGGCGCGGCTGTATTCCCAGGTGGTGCCGGGCTCGAACATCAGGGGCATGGCCGCCAGCGCCTGGGAGAACTCGGCATTGCTGCGTTCGCGCGAAGCCAGCCGCGCCTGCGCATACTGCTTCTGGATGGGTTCAGAACCCAGAATCTCGTAGGTCAGGCCCGAGGTATGGCGCAGCAGGTCCTGCACGGTGGGTGCGGCCTTGGGATGGTGCAGCACGGCATGGCCGCTGACATGGGCCATGACCTGCACGTTGGCAAACTCCGGCAGGTATTTGGACACCGGGTCGCTCAGCAGCAGCTTGCCGCGCTCCATCAGCATCATGATGGCCACGGACACCACCGGCTTGGTCATGGAGTAGATGCGAAAAATGGAATCCAGCGCCATGGGCTTGCCCAGCGCAGGCATTTGCATGCCGACGCTGGAATGCAGCAGCACCTGGCCGTGGCGCGCAATCAGCGCAACGGCGCCGGGCAGGCGCTGGCTGGCCACTTCGGACTGCAGGACATGCATCAGGCCGACGGTGCGGTCGGGGCAAAAGCCCAGGCTGGCAGGTGTGCCGGTGGTCAAACTCTTGGACATGGTGCGGGTCTCCTTCAGGCGCCGTAGCGCTGGCGCGCCAGGGCGGCGCCCTGGGCCAGGGCTTCGAGTTTCTTGACGGCCACTTCGCGGCTCATGGGGGCCAGGCCACAGTTGGTACAGGGGAACAAGCGATTGCGTGGCACATGCTGCAGCGCCATGCCAATGGTGTCGGCAACCTGCTCGGGCGTTTCGATCACATCGCTGGCCACATCGATCACACCCACCATCACGTCCTTGCCCTTCAGCAGGTCCATCATCTCGGGCGGCACATGCGAGTGGTAGCACTCCAGGCTGACCTGCTGGATGCTGCTGGCGGCCAGCGCCGGGAACACCTGCGCATACTGGCGCCACTCGCCGCCCAGGGTTTCCTTCCAGTCGGTGTTGGCCTTGATGCCGTACCCGTAGCAGATGTGCACGGCCGTGGTACAGGTCAGGTTGCGGGCCGCAATCTCCAGCGCCTGCACGCCCCAGTCGGCCGCGTCCTGCATGTAGACGTTGAAGGCCGGCTCGTCAAACTGGATGATGTCCACGCCATCGGCCTGCAGGGCCAGGGCTTCCTGGTTGAGCAGTTCGGCAAAGGCGAACGCCATGGCCTTGCGGTCGCCATAAAAACGGTCCGCCACGGTATCCACAATGGTCAGCGGGCCGGGCAGCGTGAACTTGAGTTTCTTTTTGGTGTGGGCGCGGGCCAACTGGGCCTCGAACGCATGCACACGGCCCTTGAGGCGCAGCGGCGCGATCACCTGCGGCACCATGGCGTCGTAGCGGTTGTTGCGGATGCCCATCTTGACTTTGTTCTCAAAGTCAATCCCTTCGACCTGCTCCAGAAAACCGTGAACAAAGTGCTGGCGGCTTTGTTCGCCGTCGCCCACGATGTCCAGGCCGGCGTCTTCTTGCTCCTTGATCCACAACAGCGTGGCATCCATCTTGGCCTGTTGCAGCTCGGAGCCAGCCAGCTTCCACTGCGGCCAGAGCTTTTCGGTTTCCGAGAGCCAGGATGGCTTGGGCAGGCTGCCTGCGATGGCGGTTTCAAACATGGTTTCTCCTTGTGGTTTTAGGTCGTAGTGCGCTGGTAATCCGGCAGGCGGGCGCCACAGTGCAGGCAGTAATTGGCCTCGGGCGCGTGGCCTTCGGTCAGGCATTCGTGGCAGGTGCGGGTGGTGACGGTTTCGCGGCCGCGCTGGCCGGTCATCTCGGCGGTAACGATGCCGGTGGGCACGGCCAGCGTGCCCCAGCCCAGCAGCATCATGACCGAGGCAATCAGCCGCCCCAGATCGGTCTTGGGCGTGATGTCACCAAAGCCCACCGTGGTCATGGTGGTGACGGCCCAGTACACCGCAATGGGAATGCTGGTAAAGCCATTGGCCGGCCCTTCGACCACGTACATGAGCGTGCCCATGACCAGCACGATCATGAGCACCGCCGCCAGAAACACCATGATCTTGCGCCGGCTGGCCTGCAACGCCCGCCCCAGCGACTGGTACTCGGACATATAGGCCGTGAGCTTGAACACCCGGAACACGCGCAGCAGGCGCAACACCCGCACATCAATCAGCGCATGCACCTCTGGCACCAGCAAGGCCAGGTAGGTGGGCAACAGCGCAAGCAAATCGATCACACCATAAAAGCTCAGGGCATAGCGCAACGGATGGCGCACGCACAGCAGGCGCGCCACATACTCCACGGTAAACACCAGGGTGAAGCCCCACTCCAGAATGTCGAACACCGTGCCCAACCGCGCGTTGATGCCGTGCACGCTGTCAAGCACCACCACCGTGACACTGGCGAGGATGATGGCAATCAGCCACTGGTCAAACAGCCTGCCTGCGCGCGTGTCCGCCTCAAAAATAATGGTGTAAAGCCGGAGCCGCCAGCCGTCCAGCGGCTTGCCCCATGCGTCGTTCGATGCCAATGCCATTAGCGTCCTCTTGTTATCGTCCTTCTGCTTCCTGCAAGACCCGCCACATCACTTTACCGGCCCCGCTCTTGGGCAGGGCGTCGACAAACTGGATGGAGCGCGGGGCCTTGTAGACCGCCATATTCTCATGGCACCAGGCCAGCAGCTCCTGCTCGGTCACCAGCGCATGGCTGGCGCGCTTGACGACCACCGCCTTGACCGACTCACCGCGGTAGGCGTCTTTGGTGGAGATGATGCAGGCTTCCTGCACTGCAGGGTGGCGGAACATCAGCGCTTCCACCTCGGCGGGCCAGACCTTGAAGCCCGAGGCATTGATCATGCGCTTGAGCCGGTCGGTCAGGAAAAAATAGCCGTCTTCGTCCACATGGCCCAGGTCGCCCGAGCGGAAGAAGCGCTTGCCATCGATCTCCACGAATACGGCCTCGGTGGCCTCGGGCCGCTTCCAGTAGCCCCGGAACACCTGCGGACCGTGGATCAGGATTTCTCCTTGGCCGCCGGTGGGCATTTCCGCCAGCGTGTCCGGGTCCACCACGCGCGCGTCCACCCCCATGAACGGAATGCCCAGGCACTGCTGCTTGGGGGCATCGGGCGGGTTGCTGTGCGAGGGGGCTGCGGTTTCGGTCAGGCCATAGCCCTCCACGTAGCGCAGGCCAAACTGCTCCCACAGGCGCTGGGCCACGGCCTGTGGCATGGCCGCACCGCCACCGCCGATGTAGACCAGGCTGGAGAGGTCGTACTGCCCGAAGTTGGGGCTGGCCATGAGGTCAATCACCATGGTGGGGATGTTGGTCCAGTGCGTGATCTTGTAGCGGGAAATCAGTTGCCCCGCCAGCTCACGGTCCCAGCGCGGCATGATGACCAGCGTAGCCCCGGCGGCCATGTTGGTGTGCATCAGGCTCACCATGCCGGTGATGTGGAACATGGGCACCACCATCAGCGTGACGTTTTCCATGGTGCCATTGCCCCACAGGCCGCTGGCCACCGCGTTGTGCATGATGCTGCTGTGGGTGTGCATGCAGCCCTTGGGCAGGCCGGTGGTGCCGCTGGTGTAGGGCAGCACGGCCAGGTCGGCCGGCCCCACGGTCAGCGCCGGCGGCGCGCCTTCGGTGGCCAGCGCAGCCTCCCAGGTGTGCACCTGGCCGCCTTGTAGCGCAGGCAGGGCGTGGCGTGTGCACAGCCAGTCGCGCCAGGCGGCGGGCATGGCGCCCTCCCCGGCGGCATCCGGGTCAAACGCATCGGCGAAGTGCGACACCAGCAGGTGCTGCAGCCGTTGTGCGGGCTCCAGCGCATCGCTGGCGCGGGCCAGTTCGGCTGCCAGGTCCGAGGTGGTGATAGCCACGCGGGCATCGGGGTCGGTGATGAAGTGCTTGAGCTCTTCGGCCCGGTTCATCGGGTTGACCGGCACCACCACGGCGTTGGCGCGCAGGATGGCGAAGTGCGCAATCACCAGTTGGGGGCAGTTTTGCATGTTGAGCACCACCCTGTCGCCCTTTTCGACCCCCAGCCCCCGTAAACAGGCCGCAAGGCGCTCTGATTTTTGTAGCAGTTCGCGGTAGGTCACCACCCGTCCGAAGAACACCAGAGCCGCCTTGTCCGGATAGCGCCGGGCGTTGACCTCCAGGTTGTCCCACAGCGAGGTGGCAGGCACCGTAATGGCGCGTGGCAGGCGCTTGGGCCAAAAACGGTAATGGGGTCGGTCCATGAAAGCTCTCCTAGATTGCATTGCCCTGCACGATAAGGGATGCCCGCGCGGCGAATGTCCCAACGGTGACTATGCCTTGCTGGCACGGTTTCTGCGTGCATTGGGGCCAAGAGTAAACCCTTACGCGGGCGCCTGAGCGATGGCGCTAAAGTCAATCACCCTTGCGCAGTGGCCCTCGCCGCTGCGCAATCTTTCTTTTCTTTCGATCTGGAGTACCTGCTGATGAAATTCAACACGCTTAAAAACGTTGCCACCGTGGTGGCAACCCTGGGCACCCTGGCTGCTGCACCCGCCTTTGCCGGCAAGACCCTCGATGGCATCAAGGCCCGCGGCCAGGTTATCTGCGGTGTGCACACCGGGCTGGCCGGCTTCAGCGCAGCGGACTCCAACGGCAAATGGTCCGGCATTGATGTGGACATTTGCCGCGCCGTGGCAGCCGCCGTGCTGGGCGATGGCGAGAAAGTGAAATTCGTGCCTCTGGTCGCGCAGGCGCGCTTTACCGCCCTGCAGTCCGGCGAAGTGGACGTGCTGTCGCGTAACACCACCTTCACGCTGACCCGCGATGCATCGCTGGGCCTGAGCCAGACCGCCGTGACCTACTACGACGGCCAGGGCTTCATGGTGCCGGTCAAGAGCAAGATCAAGAGCGCCAAGCAGCTCAAGGGCCAGACCGTGTGCGTGCAGTCCGGCACCACCACCGAGAAGAACCTGACCGACTACTCCAAGGCCAATGGCCTGAACGTCAAGCCCGTGGTGTTTGAGAAGCTCGACGCCGTCGAAGGCGCCTACTTCTCGGGCCGTTGCATTGCCTACACCACAGATGCCTCCGGCCTGGCATCGGTGCGCAACAAGTCGGCCAAAAATCCGGCCGACCACCTGATCCTGCCAGAGCTGATTTCCAAGGAGCCGCTGGGCCCACTGGTGCGCCGTGGGGATGACGAGTGGGAAGCCATCGTGAAGTGGACCATCTTCGGCCTGCTCGAAGCCGAGGAGTACGGCGTGACTTCCGCCAACGTGGACCAGCAAAAGGCTACCAGCAAGGACCCCGTGGTGGGCCGCCTGCTGGGCACCACCGAGGACACCGGCAAGCTGCTGGGCCTGGACAAGGACTGGCTGGCACGCGCAGTCAAGACCACCGGTAACTACGGCGAAATCTTCGAACGCAATGTGGGCCCCAAGTCATCCCTGCAACTGCCCCGCGGCCTGAACAACCTGTGGAACAAGGGCGGCATCCAGTACGCACCGCCCATCCGCTGAGCACGGACTGAAACACGGGCAAGGTCGCTTGCCCGCGCTTGACAAAGGGCAGATGCAATCGTTTTTGCGCTGCCCTTTTTCACTGACAATCCACCGTACTTCTTTTGCCCGAAGGACCACGATGTCCCCCACTCCCTCCGCTCCACCCAAAAAGAAATGGTCCTGGCGCAGCCAGGCGTTTCGCGCGCTGGTCTACCAGATTGTTGCCGTCGCGGTGATCGCACTGACAGTGCTGTACCTGGCCAACAACACCGCCACCAATATGCGTGCGCGGGGTATCCAGAGCGGCTTTGACTTTCTGGGCAGTGCCGCCGGGTTTGACATTGGCGAGAGCCTGTTTGCCTTTGACTCTGGCGAGTCCTACTGGCGCGCCTATCTGGTGGGCATGGTCAACACCCTGCGCGTGGCGGTGGTGGGGATTATTTTGACCACGGTGATGGGTACGCTGATTGGCGTGGGGCGCTTTTCCCACAACGGACTGGTGCGCGGCCTGTGCCGGGCCTATGTGGAGCTGTTCCGCAATATCCCGGTGCTGCTGCAGCTGCTGATGTGGTACCTGCTGTTCACCGAGGTGCTGCCCGCGCCTACCGAGCCCTGGGTACTGGGACCGCTGTTCCTCAGCAAGGGTGGGCTGAATTTTCCAATTCCCGTGTGGGCCACCGGCCATGTGCTGGCGGCCTGGGGCGCGGTGGCAGGTTTGGCCGCTGCCTGGGCCTACCGGCGGTATGCACGCAAGGTGTTTGAAGCCACCGGACAGGCGAAAAGCCTGTTCTGGGTGCCCCTGGTCATTGTGCTGACAGGCACCCTGCTGGGCTGGTTGCTGGGCGGCGCGCCCACCGCCATGAACGTACCGTTCAAAGGCGAGTTTGCCGTGGAAAGCGGTGGCTCTCTCACCCCCGAATACCTGTCGCTGCTGCTGGGCCTGACCGTCTACACCGCGGCTTTTGTGGCCGAGGTGGTGCGCGGTGGCATTCAGGCTGTGCCCACAGGCCAGTCCGAAGCCGCCAGCGCGCTGGGCCTGAGCCGTGGCCAGACCATGCGCCTGGTGATGTTGCCCCAGGCGCTGCGGGTGATCATTCCGCCACTGACCAACCAGTACCTCAACCTCACCAAGAATTCATCGCTGGCGGTGGCCATTGGCTACCCCGATGTGGTGTCGATTGCCAACACCGCCATCAACCAGACCGGCCGCGCGGTGGAGTGCATTGCCATCATCATGCTGGTGTACCTGAGCACATCGCTGTCGACCTCGCTGCTGATGAACTGGTACAACGCGCGCGCGGCCATCAAGGAACGTTAAGGACACGCCACATGACCTCTCCAACGTTTCAACCCATTCCCCCGCGCCCGGCACCGGTGCGCACCGAAGGCGCTCTGGCCTGGTGCAAGATCAACCTGTTCAGCGGCTGGCAGACCACGCTGGGCACCCTCATCGTGGGCGGGGTGCTGCTCGCGCTGCTGCCGCGCCTGGTCCAGTGGGCGCTGATCGATGCGGTGTGGGTGGCCGACTACCAGGCCTGCCACGATGCCAGCGGTGCCTGCTGGGGTGTGGTGCGCGAGAAATTCCGCTTCATCCTGTTTGGCCGCTACCCGTTTGACGAACACTGGCGTGCCCTGATCTGTACCGTGATGCTGCTGGCGCTGATCATGGCCAGTTGCACCCGCGCCTTCTGGAAACCCTGGCTGGGTGCGCTCTGGGCCGTGGTGTTGGTGGTTTATTTCACGCTGATGCGTGGCGGCGTGCTGGGTCTGGAGCGGGTCGAGACCGACCTGTGGAGTGGCCTGCCGCTCACCATCCTGCTGGCCTCGCTGTCCATGGTCATGGCGTTTCCCATTGCCCTGTTCATCGCACTGGGGCGCAGCTCGGCCATGCCGGCGATCCGCAGCTTGTGCACCGTGTATGTGGAGCTGATCCGTGGTGTCCCACTGATCTCGGTACTGTTCATGGCGTCATTCATGTTCCCGCTGCTGATGCCGCAGGGCTTCAACATCGACGTGCTGATTCGGGTGCTGGCCGGCATCACGCTGTTTGCCGCGGCCTATATGGCCGAAGTGATCCGTGGCGGCTTGCAGGCCATTCCCAAAGGGCAGATTGAAGCCGCGGCCACGCTGGGCCTCTCCTACTGGCAGACCCAGCGCAAGATTGTGCTGCCCCAGGCCCTGGCCATGGTGGTGCCGGGCATCATGAACAACTTCATTTCCACGTTCAAGGACACCTCACTGGTGGCCATCGTGAGTCTGTACGAACTGACCGGCGCCATGGGCATGGCCATGAACTCGGATGCCAACTGGCGCCCCTTCCGCATTGAAGGCTACCTGTTCATCGCCCTCATTTACTTTGTGTTCTGCTACTCCATGTCGCGCTACAGCCAGTGGATCGAGGCGCAGGTCAACAAGAGCAAGCTCCGCTAAGGATTTTCCATGTCAGAACCCATCATCACCTTCGACAAAGTCAACAAGTGGTACGGCAACAATTTTCACGTGCTGCGCGACATTGACCTCACCGTCACCAAGGGCGAGCGCATCGTCGTCTGCGGCCCCTCGGGCTCGGGCAAGTCCACCCTGATCCGTTGCATCAACCGTCTGGAAGAGCACCAGCAGGGCCACCTGACGGTGGACGGCGTGGAACTGACCGACGATGTGAAAGCCATTGACGACGTGCGCAAGAAAGTCGGCATGGTGTTCCAGCAGTTCAACCTGTTCCCGCACCTGACCGTGCTGGAAAACCTGACGCTGTCGCCCATGTGGGTAGGCAAATTGCCCAAAAAGGAAGCCGAAGAAAAAGCCATGGAGCAGCTCCGGCGCGTGCGCATTGCCGAGCAGGCCAGCAAGTACCCGCTGCAACTCTCGGGCGGTCAGCAGCAGCGCGTAGCGATAGCGCGCGCCCTGTGCCTCACGCCCAAGATCATGCTGTTCGACGAGCCCACCAGCGCGCTGGACCCCGAGATGATCAAGGAGGTGCTGGACGTGATGATCGAGATGGCCGGCCAGGGCATCACCATGATCTGCGTCACGCACGAGATGGGCTTTGCCAAGGCCGTGGCCGACCGCGTCATCTTCATGGACCAGGGCCAGATCGTCGAGCAGAACAACCCGCACGATTTCTTCAACCACCCGCAGAGCGAACGCAGCCGGGATTTCCTTTCCAAGATCCTGGGGCACTGAGCCCTGGAGCGCGCTTCTAGAGGTAATCGCTGGCCTTGAACCTTCGCGTCTGGAGCCAGTATTCCCACGTGTAGCCGGGCCAGAGGGTATCGATCTCGCCCTGGGCGTTCTGGTACCAGCTCTTGCAGCCGGAGGACCACACCGTGCTCTTCATCTTCTGCTGCATCACGGCATAGTCGTCGCGCTGAACGTCGGGTCGCAGCCGCAAAGCATTCTTGCCGCTGGCGCGCAAAGACTGCAGGGCTTTGACGATGTAGTGCACCTGGCACTCGATCATGAAGATGATGGAGTTGTGGCCCAGCCCGGTGTTGGGCCCGACCAGCAGAAACAGGTTGGGAAAGCCTGCCACCGTGATGCCCAGCCGCGTGGCGGCTGGCTGCGCGCCCCAGAGCTTGCCCAATTCCAGCGGCTCGCCGTTGGCTGATTCGCCATAGACCTGCATCGGCGCCACAAACTCGGTGGCCTTGAAGCCTGTGCCCCACACGATCACATCGCAGGGGTACAGCGCACCGTCGGCACCGACCACACCCTCTGGCGCAATGCGTGCCACGCCCTGCGTCACCAACTGCACGTTGGGCCGCTGCAGGGTGGGAAACCAGGTATTGGAGATCAGCAGGCGCTTGCAGCCGGGGTTGAAATCCGGTGTCAGCGCCTGGCGCAGAGCGGGGTCACTCACCTGGCGCTGCAGATGGTGGCCCGACAGCTTGCGCAGCATGTTCTGCACGCGTCTGGAGCCCATAAAACCCATGCCCACCATCTCGTTGAACCAGTAGACGCGCCATCGGCTCAGCCGCTGCAGGCCCGGCACATGGCGGTACAGCCAGAGCCGGGCGGCACCGTAAGGTTTGTCCCAGCGGGGCATTACCCATGCAGCGGTCCGCTGGAAGACGTCCACGTGCGCGGCATCGGGCGCAATCTCGGGCACAAACTGAATGGCACTGGCGCCGGTACCTACGACGGCAATGCGCTTGCCCTTGAGGTTCACGTCATGGCGCCAATGGCCTGAATGGAAGGTTTCGCCAGCAAAGCTGTTCAGGCCCGGAAGATCAGGAATGGCCGGCTTGCTCAGCGGCCCGGTGGCCAGCACCACATGGCGCGCCAGCAGTGGCGGCTGCCCCTCCACCGCCAGTTCCCAGCACGATCGGTCTGCGAGCCAGCGCATGCTGCGCACATCGCTGTGAAAGCGGATCAGCGGGCGCAGGCGGTAGGTGTCCGTCAGCCGCAGGATGTAGTCCTGGATTTCGGGCTGCTGCGGATAGGGGCGTGTCCAGCGCGTATTGGGCTCAAACGAAAAGGAATACATGTGTGAGGGCACATCGCAGGCGCACCCCGGGTAGACGTTGTCGCGCCAGGTGCCTCCCACTTCGCCACTGCGCTCCAGAATGGCCACGTTGTCCACGCCACTCTCACGCAACCGTATCGCAGCACACAGCCCGCCAAACCCGGCACCCACAATGGCAACATCGATGATTTTCATGCCCCAAACGGTACCACGCAGTCCCGCGGGAAAGGGCAGCAACCCACTGCAGACACTGGGTAACTAGGGTGACGCAGCCACCAGCCGTGGCCCCAGCTTTTCGTCGGTCCAGCGCATCAAATCGATCCACATCTGGCGGATCTCGGCGTCCTGCGGCGTGCGCAGGGCATGGGGCAACTCGATGGTGACCACCGGTACCCGCTTGTGGATGCCACCGTAGTTGCCCAGTGACCCCGGGGAAATCCCTACCTGGTCCAGATACAAGCGCCCGAGCCGGCTTGGTGGAACCGAGGGGCCATCGAAGTCGAGCACACCGTAGGGGGCGTGCACGCTAACGATCAGGTTGGGCTTGAACGTGTTCATCTGTTCATGCAGGAAACGCGACTCCGGCTCCGACAGGGGCTTGTTCCCGGGCCAGCGCCGTGGGTCCTTGCGGGTGCGGTTTTCCCAATAGACGCGAGCGTCCCGTGCCCAGTTGGGCGTGGGGAAATTGCGGTTGAGATCCACCCCGCTGGCATTGGTGCGCCGTGCGGGTCTGGCAAACAGCCCGTCAGGATTGATCGCCGGAATGAAGCGCCAGTGCACAGGGAGTTGGGTGTCGGACAGCGGTACGCTGGCCAGGGAGATCCAGTGGAACACCAGGGCACTGGACGACATTTCGTCGCCGTGGATGCCGCCGATCACCAGCACGCGCAAGCGGGCATCCTCCGGCTGGATATCCCGGCCATAGATGGCTCGCCCCTGCACCGAACGCGCCTGCATGTCGCGCAAACCCGCGGATTCGCACAAAACCGGCCGCACATTCGGGAGTTTTAAAGGAAACTCCTTGCAAGCCCCCGTCGTATCTGCATGAGCAGCTACGGAAAGCATAGCAAAAACCGCTGAAATGCAGATTCGCAGGAACATGGGCCCATTGTAGGTTGGTCAGGCGTTAGCCGGACGAACACACGGGTGACATGCTGCTGCCCTGAAATTCGGTTAAATTCGTCCGATGCTTTCACCCGTGCGGCAACGCCAGGCTCACCCCCCCAATTTCTCGCTCCCGGAGTTCCGCTCCGCGTTGGGCATGTTTGCCACGGGCGTCACCATCGTTACTGCGCGGACCGCGCAAGGCAGTCTGGTCGGTCTGACGGCCAATTCGTTCAACTCGGTTTCCATGTCGCCCCCGCTGGTGTTGTGGAGTCTGGCCCGCACAGCAGGCTCGATGGCGGCATTCAGCGCGGGCTCCCACTACGCCATCAACATCCTGAGTGCCAGCCAGCAGGACCTGGCACGGCAGTTTGCGGCACAGGGTGTGGACCGGTTTGCCAATGTGGAGTTCACGCATGGCACCGAAGGCGCGCCTTTGATCCAGGGGGCTGTGGCAACCTTTGAATGCTTCAACCGTAGCCAGTACCAAGAGGGTGACCACGTCATCTTCGTGGGCGAGGTCGAGCGGTGCGCGTTCCAGCCGGGTGCATCGCCCCTGCTCTACCACGGCGGAAAGTTCTACGCCGAGCACCCGCTGTAGGCGGGCACCGGGGTGGTCTAGCGGTCGATGGAGTTGTCGGCGTCGGTCAGCGCACTGCGGTAGGCGCCACAACCAATCAACAGGTCATCGGTCAGCGGCAACACATAGGAAGATTTGCCTTTGACCGTGCCAGTGGCCAGGTTGATGATGTTGTATTCGACCCAACCGCCCCCCTGATCGCAACGGTGCCATGCATCGTCGAGCAACTGCTGGGCATCCACCCCTGGCGCGTCGAACAGGCTGGAACCTACCCGTTTGCGGTCCGCACCCATGACGCGGTACACGCCCTGGCGGTCAAACACAAACACATACAGATCGCGGTCCACAAAGCCGCCCTGTGGATCGTGGAATACCGCGGAAGCCTGCTCGTAGCCAATCTCCTGCACCAACTGGTGCGCACGGGTCGTCAGGGCCATCGCCTCGTCAGCCGTACCCTGACGCAGCTTGATGTAGGTCACCGCGTCTTCCAGCTGCCTGGAGCGCTGCATCAGACGGGCTGAACGGTGGGAGGTGCGATCGACCAGCCCCGAGTTTTCGATGGTGACCTTGTCGAGGTCGCCCACGGCCTGCACCACTTCGGACAGCGCAATGCTCTGTTTGGCACTGCCATCGGCCATGGCTTCCACGTTCTGGGCAATCTCGGAAATGCCGGTAACCAAACTACCCATCAGGCTGCTGACGGCCTGAATTTCCTGCACCGTCTCACCCACCCGGGTGGCAGACTCGGCAATCAGCGTACGCACCTCACCAGCAGCCACCTGGCTGCGTCGGGCCAGCCCGCGCACTTCTGCCGCCACCACGGCAAAGCCCTTGCCCTGTTCGCCAGCGCGGGCGGCCTCCACAGCGGCATTGAGCGCCAGCAGGTTGGTCTGGAAGGCAATGCCGTCGATGGTGCCAATGATTTCCCGCATCCGCTCGGAGGTGCTCTGCAGCCCCGCCATGGCGCCAACCGTTTTGCCCATCAGCGTACTGGCGTTGTCTGCTTCGGAGCGAAGGCTGCGGGTCATGAGACTGACCTCCTGCGCTGCCTCGGAATTGCGTGCCACGGTGTCACTCACCTGCCCCACATTGGACGCAGCCTCTTCCAGGCTGACCGCCTGTGACTGCGTGCGCTGCGACAGGGAGTGACCATCTTCGACCAACTGCCCGCCGACGTGGGTGACCATGCTGGATGCGCTGCGCACATCGGCCACCAGGGCGGAAAGCACTTCCAGCATCGCTTCGAATTCCTTGCTGATGTACGCCAGTTCATCCTTGCCGGGAACCACCACCCGCGTAGCCAGATTGCCCTTGGTGCCTTCTTTCAACGCCCGGTGCAGGATACGGATGCTGTTGACCGTGGCAAAGGAGAACGCCATCACGAGGTACAACACCGTCAGAATGCCCAGTGTCGCCAATGAGCCCAGAAGAATGGCCTGCCTCAGGGCGTCCTGTCGGCGAATTTCCAGACGTTCCAACAGCATCGCGGCCGTACCACTGCGGAATGCACGCCCAGTTTCAATGGAAATGCCAGACTGCCCAAACAGGGCAGCAATCTGTTCGGGCAAAGGATCCTTGCCTGCTTGCGCACGTGCCGCCTTGGTGAATGCCTGGGCCGCAGCAATCGCAACGTCGCCGAACGCGGGCAAGGCGCCCGTCTTGGAGCGCGCAAACGCCTCCGTCTTTTCAATGATTTGCTGGGTGTGCATATCCACGGCATCCACTAGCACCACAAAGTCAGCACCCAAGGCGGTACTGCCCGCTGGCTGACTTTGCGTCGCCGCCAGCCGGTAGCGGAGATTGCTGACACTTTCCAGCCAGGGAATGGCGTGCTCGGTCAGAATCGTCTGCAGAAAATAGGTATCGGCAAAGGGGTCAAGCACCAGCGTCGAGCGCTCCGCGACCAGCACGGACATCTTGCGAAGATCGTCCACCAGTTTGGTGTATCGCTGCCCCTGAACGGGTTCTTTGGTACCCGTCGATGCGATCGCCTGCAGTTCCGATCGCAGTTGCATCCAAGGGCCAGAGAGCTGCAACTCCGTCTGATTTTTCACCACCACATCCAGCTCGCCCACCAGCCCGGTCATGCGCTGATTTGTCTGTGCACGCAAATTTTCAGAATCCGGTTTTGCCGACATGTAGGATTCGACCCGGTGGTGCTGCACCTCGGTGACCAGATCAGTGATCTGGGATACCACCCGGGCTCCGATAGCCTCGCTCCTGGCCGTTTCGTAGTCGGTCAACAACCGGAACACTTGCAGGTAAGTCACGAACACCAGCGGCACGATCAGGATGGCCGCCATGACCGCCATCTTGGCCGACATGCGAAAGCGCTGCATCAGCGCAACGCCTGGCGCCAGCCACGCGCCTACTTTTATGACAGAGGATTCAGAACTCATGATGGGGGACTCCAGCTACGCGCCAACGCACCGTATGTGAGGGCATGATAAACCCTTTAAATAACCCTTCAAGCGCCAATAACCCGGTTCAATTCAGCCCTTAAAGACCCTATCTCCAGCGGTTTGGAAACATACCCATCTGCCCCAGCACGCTTGAACCGGGCTGCATCGCCTGGCTCGGCATGTGCTGTGGCCATGACGACCGGCAAATGCCCACCCCGTGACTGCTCCTGCGCACGGAGGGCCGCCAAAGCTTCCAGTCCATCCATGACCGGCATCATCACATCCATCAACACCACATCGAACTTGAGTTTGGCCAGGCATTTGAGCGCCTTCTCGCCATCGCCCACCACCACGCCGGTATGGCCCAGGTCATGCAACATGCCCACGGCGAGGCGCTGGTTGATGATGTTGTCTTCCACCACCAGCACCTTCAGGGGCCGTATGGGGGTATTGGGGTGGTCCGGCATGGCGATGCACTAACTCCATTGGCTGATCAGTTGTTCACACTCTACCGCAGCCGCCTCGAACTCCAGGTCGGCCATGGCGGCATCCAGCGGCGCCATGGCCTGCGCCTCGCCATCCCCAACCGTCTGGCGCAGAGTGGCATGCATTTCCATGGCACACATGTCGGATGCCTGCAATGCCGTCAACAACCCACGCAGGCTGGCGACCAGGCGAGCCTTCCCGGGCCCCGCCATGGCGCCGCCTCCATCGGAGTCGGATAGGCCACCCTGGCTCGGCACAGGACCCAATCGCTGGCTGATGTCCTGAAGTATGGGCAGCATGGGCATGAGGACGGCAAAGACGCGATCACAGGCACCGCCAACCGTGCTGGCGTCTGCGGTGTCCGTTGCCAGTTTTTCGGCCACACCGGCCAGAGTGGCCACCTCCGCCACACCGAGAGATGCTGCCACCCCCTTGACGGAATGCATTTCCCGCCGCACGTCTGCCAGGCTGTGGCTGTCCAGCCATCCCCGTACACGCTCTGGCAACACTTCTGCATACCGCAAGAACGCTGCGATGGAGCGCTGCAACAGGCCCGCATTGCCTCCCATGCGGTTCAAAGCAGCTTCTACATCAACGCCAGACGGCCAGATCTGACCCAGCAGATTCCGGTTGCCGCCCGCAGGGGGCACTTCGGCGGGAGTACCAACCGGCACTTCCCCACGCGGTGTCCAATGCGTATGGTCCACCAGCGTCTTCACCAGGTCGTTCAGGTCAAACGGCTTGGCCACATGGTCGTTCATGCCAGCCTCCAGGCAGGCCTCACGGTCAGACGCCATCGCATTGGCGGTCATGGCAATGATCGGCAGGCCACCCCACCGGGCATGGCTGCGGATGGTGCGCGCTGCAGTCAGCCCATCCATGACCGGCATCTGCAGGTCCATCAGCACCACGTCAAAGGGCGGGTTCGCAGTCAGAACCGCGTCCACACCTTCCTGACCGTTATTTGCCAGGGTCACGCTGGCACCTTGCGCACGCAACAGTTCGCTGGCTACCCGCTGGTTGATCGGGTTGTCTTCCACCACCAGAATGCGCATCCCGCCAAGTGGCTTGAGGGGCGTCACGTCTACGGCATCCCCTGCACTTCCCAGATTGGTTTGCGTGGACTCGACATACGGCGCATCGTAGGCCTGCGCCAGCGCATCACGGAACATGTCTGCCGTCAGGGGTTTGACCATGTAGCCGTTGAGCAGCGCCTGCTCGCGCTCGGTCCGCTCAAAGAGGGCGGCACGGCTTTGCCCGCTCATCAGTACCAATGCCATGCCTGGTCCGCTGCCCACGACCCTGCGGATCATGCGCAAGGTTTCCCAGCCATCCATACCGGGCATATGCCAGTCCACAAATACGGCATCGAACGCAGGCATTTGCGCGGCCTGCCGCTGTGTGACCAGTGAAACCGCCTGCTCACCCGACGCAGCCTGAACCACACTCCACCCCAGGCTGCGCATGGCAGCCGCGTTGACCTCCAGAGCCACCGGGTTGTCATCCACCAGCAACGTCTGCACCACATCGGTTGCGGACAATGCGCGCGCGCGCTCTCCAAACGCCACCGCATCCGGCGGAACCGGCAGTTCCAGCGCGAACCGGAAAGTACTGCCCTCGCCGAGCGCACTGCTGAGTTCGAGTTCCCCTCCCATCAGGCGGATCAGTCGCTTCGAAATGACCAGCCCCAGACCTGTGCCCCCAAAGCGGCGCGTGGTGTTGGACTCGGCCTGGGTAAAGGCATTAAAAATACGGGCCTGGTTTTCGGGTGCGATGCCAATGCCGGAGTCAACCACCGAGATTTCCAGCCGCACACGGTCGGTGTGGCGCGCCAGCATCCGCAGCCCGATGAGCACATGCCCTTGCTCTGTGAACTTGACTGCATTGCCACCCAGGTTGATCAACACCTGCTTGATGCGCAAGGCATCCCCCACCAGGGTTGCAGGGATATCCGGATCCACATCAAACAGCAAGTCGACATTCTTGCTGCCCAGGTTGGAGGACAGGATGGTGGACAGTTCGTCGAGCAGGCGGCTTAACGCAAATGGCTCCAGCTCCAGCTGCATCTTGCCGGCTTCCACTTTCGAGAAGTCCAGGATGTCGTTGAGCAGCCCCAGCAGCGAGCGGGCCGCACCTTCGGTCTTGTCCGCATAGTCCAGTTGCTGCGGCGACAGGCGGGTACTGTGCAAGAGTTGGAGCATGCCCAGAATGGCGTTCATGGGCGTCCGGATTTCGTGGCTCATATTGGCCAGGAACTGGCTCTTGGCCACACTCGACTCCTCGGCACGCCGCATCGCGTCGCGCAAAGACGCCTCGTATTCCTTCTGGCGGGTTACGTCGTACACAATGGCCATGTATCCGGACAACGCGCCGCCTGCGTCCCGCATCGATGAAATCACCATCGAAGATGTGAACATCGTCCCATCCTTACGCACCATGGTCCACTCAGGTGAGTCCGCGGATTTCGCCACCTCCATGAACACCTCGTCGTCGTTCGACTGCCGCCCCAACTGCAGTGAAAGGGACTCGCGCACCAGATCCATCTGGGAGCGCTCGAACAGCCTGCCCAAGCCACTGCTGCCCAACATATCCCCGGCCGCATAGCCCGTAAGATTTTCAGCACCCCTGTTGAAAACAGTCACTCTCTTATCCAGGTCGGTGGCCATGATCCCCACCTCGACAGCGGAGTCCAGCACAGCCTGCAACGTCGCGCTGGTGCGGGCCAACGTTGCGTTGGCAGCCTGGGTGGCTTCATTGGCCAGCTTGAGTTCCGTGATGTCCACCCGGAAACCCACGCGATGTCCATCGGGCATCCGCCTCTCCACCACGCGCAGCCAGCGGCCGTTGTCCAGCCGCTGCTCCATGTTGGTGTTGCCCTCCAGATGCACCCGCATGCGCTCGGCCACCCAGGCGTCCACCCGGCCGTTGGCTTCCACGTACTGCCCCCGCTCGGCTCCACCCCGAATGATGCTCTCGAAGGTCGCTCCGGGAACAATCAGATCGGACGACGCCGCGTACAACTCCCGGTACTTTTCGTTGCAGTACGCCAGCCGGTCCTGCGGGTCGTACAGCACATAGGCATCACTCACCGCATCAATCGATGCGCGCAGGATGGCCTCGCTACGCTCAATCCTGAGCTGGGTTTCACGCTGCTCGGTGACGTCCTGGAATGCCCCCACCAACCGCACGGCACCGCTATCGTCAAACTCCGGCTCACCCGCAACCCGGATCCAGCGCAACTGCCCCTGTGCAGTGAGAATTTGCGTCGTGACGTCCCAGCCCAGAGCCATGTCAATAGACCGTTGGATGGCAGCCTGCATTTCAATACGCCCCTGCTCGGTATAGAAACTCAGGGCTTCTTCAACAGTCGGTTTGAAGTCGGGCTCCACACCGTGGATCAGACAGGTTTGCTCACTCCATTTCACCTCGCCGGTTTTCAGGTCCACTTCCCACGCACCGACACCTGCCAGCCGTCCGGCCCGGTGCAGAAACGACTCCATGTCCCGCAGGCCAATCTCCAGCGCCTTGGTATCCGAAATGTCGGTATGGATGCCGCCAATCCACTCGACATCGCCCTCGGCAGTGCGGGACATCACTTTGGCCCGGCTCAGAATCCACATCCAGCTGTCGTCCTTGCGCCTTACCCGCACTTCGGTCGAGTATTCGTCCGCGAGCCCCTGCCGGCAACGCTGCGTGGCGTTGGTGGTGCGCACCAGATCGTCCGGATGCACACGCTGCGTCCAGAAGACATCGGCGTTCGGCACTACCTCATGGGGCTCAAAGCCCATCATCCCGGCCCAGCGGGCGTTGCACTGCGATTCGCCCGTCTGCAGGTTGGACTGCCAGGTGCCCACGTTGGTGCCGGAAAGAATGCGGTCAAACCGCTCTTTTTCCCGCACCAGGGCCTCCTTGGCCCCCTTCTCTGCAGTGATGTCGGTCTCGATGGCCATGAAGCCATTGACCTCGCCTCGTGCATCGCACACGGGTTGAATCTCCAGGCTGACCCAGTATTCTTGGCCGTCCTTGTGCTGGTTCAGGATTTCAAACCTTCCGCCCTTGCGGGCACGCACGGCATCTCCGATAGCCCGCACCACGGCAGGATCTGTGTTGTGGTTTTGCAGCAAATACCCGGGCGCTTTGCCCATCACTTCGTCACTGGTGTAGCCCGTAATCCTGGTGAACCCCTCATTCACCCACACCGTCAGGCCGCGGACATCGGTAAACACCACCGCGTTGCTGGTGCCCTTGGCCACCAGAGCCAACCGCCCCAACTCGGCAGTCATGCGTCCAGCGGTCGTGACGACACGGACCCGCGCTGAAAACAACAGCCAGACAAGGGCGCCAGCAAGCACGCTACACGCGGATCCATAGAGTGCAATACGCGCAGGCGCCTGAAGATCCAGGGTGCTTGCGAAGTCATCGGAGGTACTGGCACGCAAGGTCAGCAGCTGCCCGCCCACCAACAGCGGACGGACGGTATGGAACATGTGCTTGCGCACATGGTCCACGCCATCCGGCACCTCGGTGGCTCCCAGCGGAAGCGTGCTGTCAAATAGCAGCGTGGATGCAGTCGCTTCTGCGCCTTCAAACAGCTGGAACTCTGTCTGTCCCTGCAGACTTCGCTGCGTGCCAACCATGAGCTCAGCCAGAACAATAGGGGCATAGGTCCAGCCCCGAAGCTGGCGGATGCGCTCGGCCTCGGTCTCAGGAACGCGCACAGACCCGTAATACGGCAGGAAGTACAGAAATCCGGCCCTCTTCTGGTCATCCTGTACCAGTGTGATGCGCCCGGTCAAAGCGGGTTTGCCCTGGCGTACGGCACGCTCTGCAGCCGCCCGGCGCACCGGCTCCGCGCCAACATCCAGTCCCACCGCCTGGCGGTTGCGCTCCACCGGCTCCACGTATTTGATGACGAAAAGGTCTGAAGCCGTGCCGGAAGTCTTCACCGTAAAGTCGGGCGCCCCGTCCTTGCGTTGTGCGGCAACAAAGGCGTTCAACCCGGCGCGTGGAATCCTGTCGATGATGCCCAGCCCGCGCACACCGGGAAACTCCTGGTCGATATCCCTGGACTGCATGAACTTCCTGAATTCGCTGCGTGACAGGTACTCACTGGA
>CAUJJV010000147.1 GCA_963205375.1 Pseudomonadota bacterium | reverse complement strand
CAGCCTGGAAGAGATGCAGTACGTGGCGGGCGAGATGCAGAAGGATGAGTACTTCCGTAGCCGCAATATTCCCCTGCTCATCGGTGGTGCCACCTGCAGCCGGGTGCATACCGCGGTGAAGATTGCGCCCAACTACGAAGGTCCGGTGGTCTATGTGCCCGATGCATCCCGCAGCGTAGGTGTGGCACAGGGCTTGTTGAGCGAGCAGGCGGCCCAATACATCGCCGAGCTCAATGCCGACTACGACAAGGTGCGCCAGCAGCACGCCAACAAAAAGCAAACTCCCTTGTGGCCACTGGCCAAAGCACGGGCCAACAAAACGCCCATCAACTGGGCCGCACACCAGCCCACTAGCCCGAAGTTCATTGGACGCCGCGTCTTCAAGAACTTTGATTTGGGCGAGTTGGCCAAGTACATTGACTGGGGCCCCTTCTTCCAGACTTGGGACCTGGCGGGTCCTTTCCCCGCCATCCTCAAGGACGAGGTGGTGGGCACGGAGGCAGTGCGCGTCTACTCAGACGGCCAGCGCATGCTCAAGCGCTTGATCGAAGGGCGCTGGCTCACTGCCAATGCGGTGGTGGCGCTGTACCCGGCCAACACGGTGAACGACGATGACATCGAGTTCTATACCGACGAGTCCCGCACCGAGGTCGCCATGACCTGGTACGGCCTGCGCCAGCAGACCGAGAAACAGGAAATTGATGGCGTCATGCGCCCCAGCCGCTGCCTGGCCGACTTCGTGGCGCCCAAAGGTGTGAA
Organism: Pseudomonadota bacterium; assembly: GCA_963205375.1. Lineage (GTDB taxonomy): Bacteria > Pseudomonadota > Gammaproteobacteria > Burkholderiales > Burkholderiaceae_C > Allorhodoferax. Next base: position 12,617 of record CAUJJV010000147.1, on the reverse strand, counting down.
GGCGGACTACGCGGGTCTGTTCGCGGTGACTGCCGGCATTGGCGTGGACAAGAAGGAAAAATACTTCCTCGATGACCTGGATGACTACTCGGCCATCATGCTCAAGTCCATTGCCGACCGCCTGGCCGAAGCCTTTGCCGAAGCCCTGCACCACCGAGTGCGCACTGATCTGTGGGGTTACGCCGCCGATGAGGCGCTGAGCAATGAAGACCTGATTGCCGAAAAGTACCGTGGCATTCGCCCGGCCCCCGGTTACCCAGCCTGCCCGGACCACAGCGTCAAGAAAGACATGTTTGCACTGCTGCAATGTGACGAGATTGGCATGGCGGTGACCGAGAGCCTGGCCATGACCCCGGCGGCCAGCGTGAGCGGCTTCTATATTGGCCATCCCGATGCGGCCTATTTCAACGTGGGCAAGATTGGCGAGGACCAGGTGCAAGATCTGGCGCAACGCCGCAACTTGAACCAGACGGAATTGCAGCGGTTGCTGGCGCCCAACCTGTAGTCCGGATGTCGCGGTTGCGCGTTATGGTGTCTGCAACCCAAGGAGCACCATGAACCGTACCCTTTCACTTTCTGCGACTGCCTCGTCTCCCCGATTTCGGCTGGGATGGATCGCGGCGGGTGTTTTTGCCATCAGCAGCACCTTTGCTACGGCAGCCGAGCTCCAGCCCCTTGCTTTCAAAGCCACAACGCAGCAGTTGGCCATGCAGACGGCGGGTCCTGTGTGCGCCATCTGTGGCACGGTTGAATCTTTGACGGAGGTCCAGCGCGAGTCTGCGCCCAGCGGGCTGGGCGCCCTAGCAGGTGCCGCACTGGGTGGCTGGATTGCCAACCAGGTCGGTGGCAATGATGGAAAGACCTTGGCCACCATCGTGGGCTTGCTGGGCGGCATGTGGGCCGGTAATGCGGCCGAGAAGCAGATCAAGAAGGAAACGGTGTATGTCGTGGCCGTGCGAATGGAGGATGGCGCACTCAGGACACTGGAGCAGAGCAGCCCGATAGCGGTGGGCACGCGCGTCACGGTCGAAGGATCCGTGATCGTCCCCATGACCACACCCGCCGTAACCGGAGCCGGCACCACGGTCTGACAGTGCCACGTGCTATCATTTTTGCGAACCCGCAAAAGGAATAGCGCATGAATATGGCAACTGCAGCGCCCGGCGCGCCCAATGGCCCGCGCCCGGCCCCGGGCCGTCCGGAGAAGTTGCGTCTTGGTGACGTACTGGTTCAGCAGAAGCTTATCTCGCAGGAACAACTCCAGCAGACGCTGGATTTGCAGCGCACTACCGGCAAAAAGGTCGGTCGGCTGCTCATTGAAACCGGCATCATCACCGAAGAGTTGCTGGCCAACGGCTTGGCGCGCCAACTGCGCATTCCCTTCGTCAACCTCAAGACCTTTCCCTTCCGCGCCGATGTGGTGAAGCTGTTGCCTGAGTCCACCGCCCGGCGCTTCAAGGCGCTGGCGCTGGAAGACAAGGGCGATATCCTGCTGGTTGCGCTGGCCGATCCGCTGGATCTGTTTGCGTATGACGAACTGACGCGCATTCTCAAGCGCAACATTGGTATCGCAGCGGTGCCCGAGAGCCAGTTGGCGGCGGCGTTTGATCGCCTGTACCGACGCACAGAAGAAATCAGCGGCCTGGCCCGAGCCCTGGAAAAGGACTTGGGCGATGCGGTGGACTTTGGCGAGCTCACGGCCAGTGTCGGCATTGAGGGTGCGCCAGTAGTACGCCTGTTGCAGTCCCTGTTTGAGGATGCGATGCAGGTCGGTGCTTCTGACGTGCACATTGAACCCCAGGAAAACAGTCTGCAGATTCGTGTGCGTGTGGACGGTGTTTTGCAAACCCAGACGCAGGCGGACAAGCGTATCGGCAGCGCATTGGCCCAACGGTTGAAGCTCATGGCGGGGCTCGATATTTCGGAAAAACGCCTGCCCCAGGACGGCCGCTTCTCGGTGCGCCTCAAAGAGCACACCATCGATGTGCGGTTGTCCACGCTACCCACGACCTATGGCGAGTCGGCGGTGATGCGTCTGCTCAACCAGGGTGCTGCCATGCGTCGGCTGGATAACATTGGCATGCCGGAAGACATGCTCAAGCGTTTCCGCGAGGTGCTGGCGCGTACCTCCGGCATGGTGCTGGTCACGGGGCCCACCGGTTCGGGCAAGACCACCACGCTGTACGCTGCGCTGGCGGAAATCAATGCGGCAGAGTTGAAGGTCATCACGGTCGAGGATCCGGTGGAGTACCGGCTTGCGGGCATCACGCAGGTGCAGGTGAACGACAAAATTGAACTGACCTTTGCCAAAGTGCTGCGGTCCTGTTTACGCCAGGACCCGGACGTCATTCTGGTGGGTGAAATGCGCGATGCCGAAACGGCAGAGATTGGGTTGCGTGCTGCCATTACCGGACATCTGGTGCTATCCACCTTGCACACACGCGATGCGATGAGCACGCCGTTCCGCTTGCTGGACATGGGCGTGCCGCCGTTCATGGTGGCCACCTCCCTGCAGGCGGTGATTGCGCAGCGCCTGGTGCGCCTGAACTGCACCGAGTGCGCGGCGCCAGCGACGCCTACCGCGCAGGAGCAAGCCTGGCTGACCAATATGCTTGCAACCGGTGAGCCGCTGCATGCCAAGCGCGGCATGGGCTGTTCGGCCTGCAACGGTACCGGGTACTCAGGGCGTCAGGGTGTCTACGAATTGCTGGAAATGGACGCCACGCTGACGCAAGCGGCATCGCAATCCAATCCGACGGCCTTCATGCGCTCTGCGCGTGAGCGCATGAAAGGCCACACCATGGCCTACCACGCCCTGTCGCTGGTGCGCGAAGGGCGCACCACCATCGCAGAAGCCATGCGCATTGGTTTTGAAATCGACGCCGGCGGCGATCAGGAATAACCCGCCATGGCTGTCTACACCTGGAAAGGCCGCAACAACCGCGGCGAAGCCGTCAGTGGCCAACTGGAGGCCATGACCGAAGGTGGTGTGGCTGACCAATTGCTCTCCATTGGTGTGGCGCCTGTGCACATCGCGCTGGCAGAAGTGCCCAAGGAGTCCACCGGGGAGGGATGGCTGGCGCGCCTGAACCGTAAGCCCGTGGTGGACGAAGACCTGATGCTTTTCTCCCGCCAGATGTACACACTGAACAAGGCCGGGGTGCCCATCCTGCGCGCGTTTGCCGGGCTGCAGGCTTCCGCGACCAAGCCCGCGATGGTGGAGTTGTTCAAAGACATCCGGTCCAGCCTGGACCAGGGGCGCGAGCTTTCCGCCGCGCTGGCGCGCCATTCGGAGCTGTTTGGCGGGTTTTACATTTCCATGATCCGTGTGGGGGAGATGACAGGCCGTTTGACCGAAGTGTTTCTGCGTTTGAACGAGCACATGGAGTTTGAGCGGGATGTGCGTGAACGCATCAAGCAGGCCATGCGTTACCCCCTGTTTGTCATGATCGCCATGGCGATTGCCATCGTCATTCTCAATGTTTTCGTCATTCCGGTTTTTGCCAAAGTGTTCGCTGGCTTCAACGCCGAGTTGCCACTGATCACGCGGGGGTTGATAGGTTTCTCGAACTGGATGGTTGCCTGGTGGCCCCTTCTGCTGGCGCTCCTGGCCGGTGCAGGGGTGGTGATTCGGGGCTATTTGCGCACACCCGAGGGTCGCTACCGCTGGGATGCGCGCAAGCTCAAACTGCCCATCGTGGGCGACATCATTCTCAAGGCCACACTGGCCCGGTTCGCCCGCAGCTTTGCGCTGTCCAGCCAGAGCGGTGTGCCGCTAGTGCAGGCGCTGACCGTGGTGGCGCAAACAGTGGACAACGCCTTTATTGGAAGCCGCATTGAGCAAATGCGCGATGGCATTGAGCGTGGCGAGAGCATCTCGCGCTGCGCCGCTGCGACGGGCGTTTTCACGCCAGTGGTGCTGCAAATGATCAATGTGGGGGAAGAGACCGGCGAACTCGACAACCTGCTGTTCGAGATTGCAGGCATGTACGAGCGCGACACCGACTACGCGATCAAGGGTTTGTCCGCAGCGATTGAGCCGATCTTGCTGGCAGTGATTGCCGTGTTGGTCTTGTTGCTGGCGCTGGGGGTATTCCTGCCGCTGTGGAACATGGGGCAAGCCGCCATGGGCAAAGGCGGCTAGCCATGCGCTGGCAAAGTACGCGTGCTGCGGAATGGAGTTTGCTGGTGGTGGTGCTTTTGGTGGTGATGGGGATGTTCGCCCACCAATTCCGGGCGGTACAGGCGCAAGGAGAGCTGGCCGCCATCAAGACCACGCTGGGTGCCCTGCGCACCGCCCTGGTGATTGACCATTTGGAGCGTGCTGTGGCTTCCAAAGGCCAGGGTGTTGCAATTGCGCAACGCAACCCTTTCCTCCTGTTGGCCCGTGTGCCGGCCAACTATGCTGGCGCTTTCGAGGCAAGCAAAGCCAATGCGGTACCCCCCGGCAACTGGGTGTTTGACAGCTATTGCAATTGCATCGGCTATGGGCCGATGCACCCTTTTGCGCTGGATGCAGACACCGAGGCGCCCATGGTCTGGTTTCGCATCAGTGCGCCACCCGGGCCGCTTCAAATTACCCCCGTCCAGGCGTATCGCTGGCAGGGTGAGCTGGTCAATTGAGTCAAAAAGTTGAATCATTTCAGCAACTTGGCGCTAAAAGTTGATGCATAACAGTACATACATGCTCTAGAATTTGTAGCGTAAGCCGCGCGCGGCGGGTCGCGGCGATAAAATCCTTTAAAAACACAGCTTGGAAAGGCGAAATCATGAGACAAGTGCAACGCGGTTTTACTCTGATTGAATTGGTGATGGTGATCGTGATCCTCGGCGTATTGGCCGCAGTCGCGATACCCAAGTTTGTCGATCTGGGCAGCGATGCCAAGGCTGCTGCGCTGCAAGGCGTGATTGGTGGCATCAGCTCCGCCAGCGCGGTGAATTACGCTGCACGCAGCGTGACAACCGGTAACGGAACTGCGATCAATGCCGGAACTGGCTGTTCCGCTGCGGCTGCAGCAATTTTGCAGGGCGGCATTCCCAGCGGCTACACCGTATCGGGGACGACTTCTGGCACTACCGGAACTGCAAACAGTTGCACCGTTACGCAGACTTCTACTTCCAATACGGGTACAGCGACCATCATCAGCGTTACCCCCTGATCGTGGTTTCCCAATTTCCAAAGGTCGCCCTAGGGCGACCTTTTTACTTGTCGAGTCGGTTTCGGTAAGGCAAAGGCACCTGGCGCAGGTAGTTCTCTTTTTCCTGTGCAGGCACAGCCGATAACCCTGACGCAAACGCCTCCAACGCAGCAGCATGGTCTGGCGGCATGGTTTGCGCGTGTACCAGACCCATGCGAAAGAATCCGTCCGCAGCTTGCTCCGGCCACGTCTGGTTGCGCAGTTGCAAGGCCTGCACCGCGAGTGCGTTGTCGCGCAGCTTCAGCCCCAGTGCATAGCCGGCCTGCACCATTTCGTAGTCGTAGTTGCGCGTTGCAAAATAGGTGCGCAGCAACTGGGCTGCTGTTTGTGCCTGCCCCACATTGCTGAGCACCACGATTTCCAGATTCTGGGTGGCCTTGGTGTCTGGCCGGAGTCGCTGCACCTGTTGCAGCGCGTTCAGAGCGGGCGAACTTTGGTGCATTTGCGCGTGCGCCAACGCTTGGCCTTTCCACAGTGCAGCCACGTGTGGACGGGAATCGGTGACCGATTTCAAAATCCACGCTGCATTGGCCCAGTCACCCTGCACCATCAGGAACTCGGCGGCCAAGGGCGTGAGCTTGCGGTAGTGGGGGTTCAGATGAATGCCTTCCCGCACCAGATTCAGCATGCGGTCTTTGGAGGCTTGCTGTTCGGGACCCCAAGTGTCTTTTGACTTGGATAGATTTTTGGCAAGCAGAAGCGCCTGGACGAGGGTGCGCTCCGTGTGTGCTGCGCGAATGGTGGTGTACACGGCGATGGCCATGCAAATCAGTAGTGTTACCAGGACTGCACGATGGACGTAGGTCTTACGGGTTGGAGGCGGAAATGCTCCCCCAAGGTGGCTGCCCATGCGGATATCTGATCCACAAAGCAACGAGAAACTCAACGCAAACAACACGCCACACCCCGCCAGATGCCAGGGAAAGCCCGCCATACTGACGATGCCCATGGCCAGCATGCCTGTCAGAACGAACCCACGCAGTGGAGCTTCCTGGGGCGCAGTCTTTTCTACGCGCCAAGTGGTGTCCACGCTGTGTATCCAGAATGCAGCCAGGAACGCAAGCACAAATCCACCCAGAGGCAAACCATATTCGCTCAGGAGTTGCAGGTATTCGTTGTGTGCGTAGTAGTCGATTTCCAGTACGGTGTCGTCACGCTGGAACCTCGGAATATGAACTTCCCATGCGCCTGCACCCACGCCAGCAAAAGGGTTTTCCATCGCCATGCGCAACGTGGCACGCCACATCTGCGACCGAACGGAGAAGGATCCCTCTGTGTATTCTGAAGGCTGGGCCATTGACGCAACGCGTACCGTTCCACGATTCCACGCGGTTACTCCGGTGCGCTCCTGCGTGATACCGACGGCATAGGACGGTATGTTTCCCAACACGGTCAATGCAGTCAAGAAAGTCGCAACAACGGAAATCGTGGTGCGACGGGTCCATTTTCCGCACGGTAACTGCGTCCGGTAACGCACGACGGTGGCTACGAGAAGTGGTGCGGTCAGTGCAAGTGCGATCAAGGCAGACCGCGTCCCGGTCATCAGAATGGCCGTGACAACGGCTGCAAGCGACATTGCAAGTGGGATTGCCCCGCGAGGCGATTTGACAGTGCTCAGCAGCCATACCGAAAAGGGCAGGGCACATACCGCATATTCACCAAAGAAGTTGCGGTTGTAAAAAGTGGATGCAGGCGGCGGTCCCTGTGCAAACAAGGAAAAATCCAACCAGAACTGCAGCATGGCCCAGAGCGATGCGACAACCAGACCGGCGTGGATTCCCCACAGCAACCGGGGCAGGTTGTTCGTGGTTATCGCATTCAAACCCAACCACGCGAGCAGTGCCAACAGGAACCAGCGGGTCGTCTCGACCGAGGCTAGGTATCCGTGGCTCCAGACCACACTACCCAAGGCGTACACCATAAGGGTAAGCGGCAACCCCAGCATGCTGTGCCAAAGCCATGGTGCAGTGGCTGGACGCTTGTTCCAGAGAAAAACCAGGGCGGCCAGAAATACCGAACAGGCTGCTATTGCTGACTTCAAGGTGTCCTGCGCAAGCATTTCACTGGCCGAGCCCACCGCGGGTAGCAGAAACGCCATTCCTGCGAGAACGGTGACCGTGCGGTCTGCAGCAGGGTGAGCGGTGTCTGTAAGTGCCATGCATTCGATCATAGGGGCAAGCATGCGCTGTCTGGTTGTGTGGTGCATGGAGCTCAAATAGAATGAAAGCCCCCGTGTATATTGCCTAACCAGCTACAAAATACGTAGCAAAATGCACCTCATGCCGCAGTCACCGCAACGGACAACCGCTATTGGCTTTCAAAGGTCGGGAGGAGGCCTTTGTGTGCACGGCGGATTTACACTGATCGAACTGATCATGGTGATCGTGCTGCTGGGTGTGCTGGCGGTTTTTGCAGGCCCCCGGATGTTGCGCTCCAGCGACTTTTACGCCCGCGGGTTTCATGACGAAACACTGGCCTATCTGCGCTATGCCCAGAAGACGGCGATCGCCCAGCGGCGCACGGTGTGTGTCACCTTTGGGGCATCGTCTGTGACGCTGGCCATCGCGTCGACGGCGGCCGTGTCCAACTGCAGTACCGCTGGCACATTGCTGGGACCCAAAGGCGAGAACCCCGCCGTTTTGAACGCGCGTTCCGGCGTCAGCTATGTCAGTACGCCGACGGGTTTTAACTTCGACGGCTTGGGGCAACCGCTCACCACGGCTGGGGCACAGCAGCCCACGCAGACTTTTCAGGTCAGCGGCGCGTCCCAGACCATCACCGTGGAGACGGCCACGGGCTATGTCCATGAATAAGCTCCGTCACCGGGGATTCACCCTGATCGAACTCATCATCTTCATCGTGGTGGTGGGGGTTGGGCTGGCTGGCATATTGACGGTGTCCAACAACGTGGTGAAATCCAGCGCGGACCCCATGGTGCGCAAGCAATCGATGGCGCTGGCGGACTCCATCCTCGAAGAAATCCTGCAGAAGGAGTATTCCGATCCCGACGGTGTGCAGGGCAACGAAACCACGCGTGAAACCATGGACGATGTGGACGATTACAACGGCAAAACCAAAACGATTTTCGCGGATTGGCCCAGTGCATTGGGCACCTACACCGTCGCTATTTCCGTGAGTTCCACCACGTTGGGTAGCGTCGCAGCCAAAAAGGTCACGGTCACGGTGAGCGGAGGCGTTCACGTGATTTCCCTCTCGGGCTACCGGACCAACTATTGAGTATGGACATGCGCCGCACACACCGTGGGTTTACGCTGATCGAGCTGGTGATGGTGATCGTCATCCTGGGCGTGATTGGTGGCATGGTTTCCGTTTTCATGAAACGGCCCATCGACGCCTATTTCGATACCGCCCGGCGCGCTGCGCTGGCGGATGTGGCGGACACCACCTTGCGGCGTATGGCGCGGGACATTCGCAAGGCGCTACCCAACAGCATCCAGGTGCCAAACAACCAGTGTGTCGAATTCATTCCCACCAAGACAGGTGGCCGCTACCGGGTGGAAGACAAATCGGGTGCTCCTGGAACAGGCCTCGACTTCAGTGCTGCAGATACCGGTTTCAACATGCTGGGCAGCAACAGTGCTCGTCCTGCGGACCAGCAAATTGCAGACGGTGACCTGATTGCCGTGTACAACCTGGGCATTGCCGGATCGAATGCCTACAACGGTGACAACACAGCTGCTGTCAGTGGCACGCCTTCGGAATCCGGGTCTCCAGCAGAAACCACCATCACCATTGCCAGCAAACAGTTCCCGCTGCCGTCCGGCAGCAACCGCTTTCATGTCATCCCAGGCACGGAAAAAGTGGTGTCGTACATCTGCAGCGGTGGAACGCTGTACCGCAACGCCAACTATGCCTATAGCAGTTCCTGCCCCGCACCCACGCCGGGAACGACACCAGTGATTGCGACTAATCTCGACACTTGCAATTTTGTCTACAACGGTTCGGACCTGCAGCGCAACGGCTTGGTACAAATGACGATTTCCTTCACCAATTCAGGTGAGACAGTGACCCAGTACCACGAGATTCACGTCAACAACACGCCATGATCACAGGTCAACGCTTGCAACAAGGATTCGCCGCCATTGCCGCCATATTTCTGGTGGTGATTCTGGCTGCATTGGGCGCGTTCATGGTGTCGTTTTCCAATGCGCAGCATCTGACCTCGGCGCAGGACATCCAGGGATCGCGCGCATATTGGGCGGCCCGTGCCGGATTGGAGTGGGGCATCGCCAGCGTGACCACCGTTTGTCCGACATCGCCCACGTCCTTGAATGTGGAAGGGTTTACCGTTGAAGTGAAATGCACCCCAACCACTTATACGGATTCCGGAACCGTCAATCTGTTCGAGATCACCGCATTGGCAAAGTCGACGGGTGCCGTGGGTAGTCCGGGCTATATTGAGCGTAGTTTGACTGCCTCGATGGAGCGATAGCGCGATGTACAAGTATTGGAAAGGGTCGCCCCGTTATCCCCGGCTTTTTGCGCGCTGGATGGCTTGGTGCTTCTATGTCTGGCTGGTGGTGGCTGCATCCAGTGCGCACGCTGCCACGTACGGTTATCGCTCGGATACGTTTGCCTATGACACTCCAAGTGCGAGCGCGAGCAGTGTGGCATGGCACAGCACTGGTGCGTCTCCTGCATGCACGACCTACCCCAACGGGGATGATGACTGGGCGGATATTGTGTTCCCGACGGGCTTCACTTTTACCTTTGGTGGCGTGAGCTACTCCAGCGTGCGCGTGTACTCCAACGGCATCCTGGCGTTTCCGACGGACGTCTCGGGGTTCCACCGGGACTATACCTCCCAAGCATTGCCGATCACGACGGGCCCCGTGGCTTATACAGGTTGTCCCAGTGCCGTTCCTGCCAATTTGATGATGGTCTATTGGTTGGATATCGTCGCGGGGATTGCCAATAGCACCGCGGGCGCTTCTATTCAGTATGAGCTGTTGGGCTCCGCACCAAACCGGCGTCTTGTGATTTCTTGGGTAAACGTCAAGCTCTACAACACCACCACGCGGTACAACTTTCAGGTTGCGCTGCAGGAAAGCCTGCCAGGCGTCAACGGCAACTTCAAATACCAATACACCACAGGTTCCTCCACTGGGGCCAATGCGGCGGTAGGCGTCCAACTCACTTCCACGGATTACACGCAATATGCATACAACCAGAATTTCATCGACACGACTTTAGGGACTGCCATTCTCTGGTACCCCGCCAACCAGTTGGCGGGAAAGAGTGCGGAATATCGTTTTGACGAAAGCAGTTGGACGGGAACGGTGGGTGAGGTCAAAGATACTTCGGGAAATCTGCAAAACGCCTCCCGAACAACCGCCAATGCCGCCAATGTGGCGGGTGGAAAGCTATGCCGTGGCGCTACCTTTACTAACAACACGTCGACCACCACGATCGACGCGGTGGCAACTCCTCTGGTGCCCGCCAATCGTGGCTCGGTGAGTTTTTGGTACAAATCCAGCGCAGCCTGGAATTCGGCGAATGCCATGTTGTTCGACGCCACTACCGTGGCGGCCCGGCCCTTCTTCTTGATGAAACGCTCGACCGGGGCCTTGCGTTTCGCAGTCACCGACAGCGCAGGTACGGTGCGCACGGCGGAAACCTCGACGGCCTATACCTACGCGGCAGGCACCTGGCACCACATTGCAGTGAGCTGGGCCTTCACCCCCGGAACCAACCAGACCGTGCAGCAGATCATGCTGGATGGCGTGCTGGTCAACACCACAGGCACCACGCCCTATCGCACCACGTCCAGTGGCGCCATCGCCACGCCCAGTACGCTGTACATCGGTGACAACCGAACCTCTGGCATCACCCCCAGCACGGGCTCGCCCAATGGTGCCAACGGCACTATCGATGAGGTCTATGTCTATGCGCTGGATATCAATGCGACCCAGGCGGCGGCCGACATGGCACTCACACGACCGACGTGCACCACGCTGGACCACTTTCACATCGTGCACAGCGGCGAGGTGGTCAACTGCGGTGGCGCGGTGGGCAGTGTCACAGTGGAAGCCCACGATGCCAACCACGCCCTGTTTTCCCTGTCAGGAACCACGGTGCAAATGTCCACCAGCACAGGGCATGGCACCTGGTCAAGCATTTCCACCATTAACCCGGTGGTTGCAACGGCTGGCACGGGCAACGGGAGTTACACCTTCAGCAATGAGTCGAGTGTGACGTTTGGTTTGTCGAATACGTTCGCGGAGGCGGTCAACATCAACCTCAACTCCGGTGGTGTCACCGAGGGGTCTGGCGTCGCCAGTACCTGCGTGTCGCAGGATTACACGTTTGGGTCGGTCTGCGATGCCAGCCTCAACTTTGTCGAGGCGGGATTTTTGTTTGATGTGCCCCCTCATGTGTCCGAGGTGAGTCAAAGTTTCACCATCAAGTCGGTCAAGAAGTCAGACAGCAGTGCTGCTTGTGTGTCAAATTTTGCCAATACAAGCAAAAACCTCACTTTTACCTGCGGTTATGCCAATCCAGCCTCCGGTACCTTGCCGGTGCGGGTGGGTGGAAAGGCGCTCAACGCTGGCAATAGCACCACGAGTCAATGTGATACCACGGGGCAAGCGGTTAGTCTGTCATTTGATGCCAGCGGGGTGGCGACCACGACCGCGCAATATGCCGATGTTGGCAGAATGACACTCAACGCCCAGAACACTACAGCGGGAATCACCATTACTGGCTCGGACACATTTATTGCAGCACCCAAAGACTTTGCGTTCAGTGCAGTCACTGCCGCTCCGATCAAGGCTGGCAACAGTTTTAGCGCAACCGTTACGGCCCGGAACAATGCGGGCGTAGCTACCCCTAACTTTGGGAAGGAATCCACGGCCGAAGGCATTGCCTTGACGTTTGCCAAGTACCAGCCAACGGGAGGGGGTGCCGTCAATGGGTCGCTGACTGGCAGTTTCGGAGCGTTCACCAATGGCTCTGCAAGCGCCAGCACGCTGGCCTGGAGTGAGGTGGGAACCATCGATTTGATTGCCACACTGGCCAGCGGCAGCTACCTGGGCTCCACCCTGACCGCGACGGGGTCGACGGGCAGCACCGGTGGGGTAGGGCGGTTTATCCCGGACCATTTTGATACTGTGGTGACACAAGGCTGCAGTGCCGGTAGCTTTACTTATTCAGGCCAGCCTTTCACGGTGAAAATAACTGCCATGAATGGCGCGGCTACACCCTCAGTCACCCAGAATTACGACGGAGCGGGGGGAATGAGTCCAGTATTTGCCAAGGCGCATACGTTATCTGACGCCAATGCAGCCGCGACACCCGTAGGCAGCTTTGGCACCACCAGTACCGTGCCGGCGAGTGCGTTTGCGCTGGGCGTTGCCACCGTGGCAACCCCAACCTACACGTTTTCCAATGCCACAGGGC
>CAUJJV010000146.1 GCA_963205375.1 Pseudomonadota bacterium | reverse complement strand
GAGCCTGGACGAAGGCCCGCGCCCCGACACCACGCTCGAAGGCCTGGCCAAGCTGCGCACCGTGTTTGCCGCGCGCGGCAGTGTGACCGCTGGTAACAGCTCTCAAACCAGCGACGGCGCCGGTGCGCTGATCCTGGCCAGTGAAAAAGCCGTCAAGCAGTTTGGCCTGACGCCGCTAGCGCGCTTTGTGTCCTACGCCGCACGCGGTGTGCCGCCCGAGATCATGGGCATCGGCCCGATCGAGGCGATTCCCGCCGCCCTGCGTTATGCCGGTATCAATAGCCAGGACATCGACTGGTACGAGCTCAATGAAGCCTTTGCCGCGCAGTCGCTGGCGGTGGTCAACACCCTGGGTCTGGACCCATCCAAGGTCAACCCCATGGGTGGCGCCATCGCCCTGGGTCACCCGCTGGGCGCCACCGGTGCTATCCGGGCGGCGACAGTGGTTCACGCCCTGCGTCGCCATAATCTGAAGTACGGCATGGTGACCATGTGCGTTGGCACAGGGCAGGGCGCAGCCGGTATTTTCGAGCGGGTGTGATTCCCAATCGCTAACCAAGGCCACCGCAAGGTGGCCTTTTGCATGGAACGCACAACATGAGTGAACACGTCTTTGACCAGGCCATCGCGCTGTCGTCGCAAGGCGACGGCCTGTGGGCCGGGCAAACCCATCCTGCCTATGCCAACATGGTGGGGCCTTTTGGCGGCATTACCGCAGCGCAAGTGCTGTCGGCGGTATTGCAGCATCCGCAGCGGCTCGGCGACCCGGTGTCGCTGACCGTCAACTACTGCACCGGTGTGGCGGACGGCGCCTTTGCGGTGCATGCACGTCCTGTGCGAACCAACCGATCCACCCAGCATTGGCTTATCGAGATGCAGCAGCAGGGGCAAACGGTCATCACGGCCACGGCAGTCACCGCCACGCGGCGCGAGACCTGGAGTGTGGACGAGGAGCCCATGCCGACCTGCCCGGCGCCGGACCAGGTTGCATTGCCTGCGCAATCACCTCCCCTGGCGTGGGCCCAGCGCTATGAGATGCGGCCCATCGCCGGTTCGCTTCCTGGGGTCTGGGATGACCGTGGTGACAGCAGCCTGACCCAATTGTGGATGCGTGACAATCCGCCGCGCCCGTTGGACTTCGCATCGCTCACGGCCTTGTCGGATCTTTTCTTTCCACGCGTATTCCTCCGGCGTGCCCGGCTGGTGCCCGTCGGTACGGTTTCCATGACGGTGTATTTCCACGCCAGCGCTGAACAACTGGCCCAGACGGGTACCGGCTACCTGCTGGGACAGACCAGGGCGCAAGCCTTTCGCAATGGATACTTTGACCAGACCAGCCAGCTGTGGAACGAGGCCGGTATTCTGCTCGTCACCACCCACCAGATCGTTTACTACAAAGAATAGGAGAACCCACCATGTCCGATATCCTGATTGACACCGCTGCCGGCGTGATGACACTGACCATCAACCGCCTGGACAAGAAGAACTCGCTGACCCAGGCCATGTATGGCGCCATGGCCGATGCGTTGAACCAGGCTGCAGCCGATGCAGCCGTGCGCGCTGTCGTCCTGCAAGGGCACGAGACCATCTTCAGTGCGGGCAACGACATTGGCGATTTTCTCAACGGCCCGACGTCCACACTGGAGTCACCGGTGTACCGGTTCCTGCAGGGCATTGCCCAGTTCCCGAAGCCGCTGGTCGCTGCAGTCTGCGGCCCGGCGGTCGGTGTGGGCACCACCCTGCTGTTCCATTGCGACCTGGTGTACGCCGGAGACAACGCGGCCTTTTCCATGCCCTTCGTCAACCTGGGCCTGTGCCCCGAGGCGGCCTCCAGCTTGCTGGTGCCGCAGATGATGGGGTACCACCGGGCCGCTGAGGCTCTGCTGCTGGGCGAGCCGTTCATGGCCGAGGCGGCCATGGAGGTGGGGCTGGTCAACCGTGTGGTACCCCCGACAGAAGCCAACGCCGTAGCGCAGGCGCAGGCACGCAAGCTCGCGGCCAAGCCGCTGTCGTCGCTGGTGGAAACCAAGCGTTTCATGAAGAAAGGCCAGACCAGTCTGGTGCTGGCCCAGATGGCAGAAGAGGGCGCGAGCTTTGGACGCATGCTGCGCGAGCCGGCCGCACGCGAAGCCTTCACCGCCTTCATGGAAAAGCGCAAGCCGGATTTCAGCAAAGTCTGAAGGTCGAGCCCGCAGGGCCGGCGCAGCGGGCTGGCGCTTTCGCCAAAAGCGCAAGCCGGACTTCAGCAACGTCTGAAGGTCGAGCCCGCAGGGCCGGCGCAGCAGGCTGGCGCTTTCGCCAAAAGCGCAAGCCGGACTTCAGCAAGGTCTGAGGTTTTTATATGAATTCGGGGCCTTGCCCCCGTATTCATTGCGTAGTTAGCTATAAAAATAATAGCAAACATTCGCTAATCTGAAATTTTCCCGCGCCCTGCCTTGATTTCCGAGCGCTGGGTCTTGGCTTCCAGGCGTCGCTGTTTCGAGGCGCGTGTGGGTTTCGTTGCGTGGCGAATGCGGGGTGGCGTGGCCACGCTGTTGACCAGCTCATGCAGGCGTGCAAATGCATCGAGCCGGTTCATGTCCTGGGTCCGGTGCTGCTGGGCCTTGAGCACCAGGACACCCGCCTGCGTGATGCGGCTGTCGCGCAAGGCCAGCAGCCGGTCTTTCACGCCCTGCGGCAAGGACGATGCGGGAATGTCAAAACGCAAGTGGATCGCGCTGGACACCTTGTTGACGTTTTGCCCGCCGGCGCCCTGTGCACGCACCGCGGTGACCTGCACTTCGTTTTCGGCGATGGCAATGGAGGAAGTCATACTGGGCGTATTAAACTGCAGACACACCAATCAAAGGAGTTCGCTATGGCCAAAGGTCAACAAAAAACCAACAAGGAAGCCAAGAAACCCAAGAAGGACACCTCTGCGCCCAAGCCGCCGTCGGGTCTGTCGGAGCCCGTGCGCGCCACGATCACCACGGCAGTGATCCCTCGCGGAAAGCTCAAAAATAAATAAGCGATTATTTTTACCAAGCAAACGCTTGCTAAAAATAAATTAGTTTGGTATCGTCTGGCTCCCATGCCAGACCAAGCCATTTCCTTGCCCGAAATTCCCAAGCGACCGCGCGGGCGCCCCCGCAAGACGGTGGACGAGCGCGATGACGGGAACCGCCGCCACGCGCTGCTCCAGGCCGCTGCCAAGCTCTTTCGGCGCAAGGGCTTTGCAGCCACCACCACACGCGACATTGCCGCAGCCGCGGGCATGCAAAGCGGCTCGCCGTTCTACCATTTCAAAAGCAAGGACGCACTGCTGTATGCCGTGATGGAAGAGGGCATGGGCACTGCGCTGAACTTTCTGCGCGCGGTGGTTGCGGCCCCGGAATACAACACCCTGCCTTCCTCCGAACGCTTGCGCGCACTGGTGCGTACGCACTTTGACGTCCTGCTGGGGCCGGGCAATGACTTTGTTCCGGTCATGCTGTACGAAAACCGGTCACTCAACTCACGTCAGCAGAAGTCGCTGGCCAAGCTGATCGCCCAATACGAATCCCTGTGGATGCCGGTGCTGGTGTCGCTGGAGCAAAGCGGCCAGCTGCGTGCGCCGGCGCCGCTGGCGCGGCTGCTGATTCTCGGTGCCCTGAACTGGGCCGTGCAATGGTTTGATCCCAAAAAAGGCGCGTCGCTCGACACCCTGACCGATGCTGCCATTTCCATGTTTATCAAGGAGTCCTGATGTCTTACGGTTCAGTTTTTGCCCCAGGTTTGTTCGCCGACAAGGTGATGGTTGTCACGGGGGGCGGGTCGGGTATCGGTCGTTGCACGGCGCACGAGTTGGCGGCTTTGGGCGCCACCGTGGTGCTGGTGGGCCGCAAGCTGGAGAAACTGCAGAAGGTACAGGAAGAGATTACGCAGGACGGTGGCCGGGCAACAATGGCCGCCTGCGACATTCGCCAGGAAGAGTCTGTCAAGAAAACCGTAGCGGACATCGTTGCCGAGCATGGCCGTGTCGATGGCCTGGTCAACAACGCCGGTGGTCAGTTCATGACCCCCCTGGAGGCTATCAGTGCCAAGGGCTGGGAGGCGGTGGTCAATACCAACCTCACCGGGGGCTTCCTGATGGCGCGCGAGTGCTACCTGCAGAGTATGAGCAAGAACGGTGGCAGCATTGTCAACATCGTTGCCGACATGTGGGGTTCCATGCCCGGCATGGGCCACAGCGGCGCAGCACGCGCCGGCATGGTCAGCTTCACCGAAACCGCCGCGGTGGAATGGGCCGGCCGCGGGGTGCGTGTCAACGCCGTTGCGCCAGGCTACATCGCATCGAGCGGCATGGACAACTATCCCGTAGAGATGGCTCCCATGATCCGTGAAATGGCCAAGACCATCCCGGCTGGGCGCTTTGGTACCGAAGCCGAAACCGCCGCCGGCATCGTGTTCCTGCTGAGCCCGGCAGCATCCTTTGTCAGCGGTACCACCTTGCGTATCGATGGTGCGCGGCCGCAGGCCCGTATGGGGTATCCCATGCGCGTGCCTGATGCTGCGACCCAAGAGCGCGCTGCAGTCAAGCCTTTCAACGGCTTTCACCGTGCCCATTTGCCCAAGGTCTTTCAAGTCTGAGGCGTGTCATGCAATTTACCCACGAACACCTGGAAATCCAGAAGACTCTCAAGCGCTTCATCGATGCGGAGATCAATCCGCATGTTGAGGAGTGGGAGGAGGCCGAGATGTTTCCAGCCCACGAGGTCTTCAAGAAACTGGGCAACCTGGGATTGCTGGGCCTGACCAAGCCCGAGGCCTTTGGTGGTGCGGGGCTGGACTACAGCTATGGCATGGCAATGGCTGAGGCGCTAGGCCATATTGACTGCGGTGGCATCCCCATGGCGATTGGGGTCCAGACCGATATGTGCACGCCGGCGCTGGCCCGTTTTGGTAGCGATGCGCTCAAGCGGGAGTTTCTGGTGCCCGCCATCGCCGGTGATACGGTGGGCTGTATTGGTGTTAGCGAGCCGGGTGCGGGTAGCGATGTGGCGGGCATCAAGACAGTGGCCCGCAAGGATGGCGATGACTATGTGATCACCGGCCAGAAGATGTGGATCACCAACAGCCTGCAGGCCGACTGGATGTGCATGCTGGTCAATACGGGCGATGGCCCGACCCACAAGAACAAGAGCCTGGTCATGGTGCCGCTGCGCGAGAACGGCAAGTTGCGCAAGGGCATCGAAGTGGCGCGCAAGATCAAAAAGATCGGCATGCAGTCCAGCGATACCGGTCTGCTCTACTTTGACGAAGTGCGCGTACCGCAACGCAACCTGATTGGCCAGGAAGGCGCAGGCTTTGTCTACCAGATGCAGCAGTTCCAGGAGGAGCGCCTCTGGTGTGCTGCCAGTGCCTTGCAGGCGCTGAACAACTGCATTGAATGGACTGTGGAGTGGGCGCAGGATCGCAAGATGTTTGGCGGCACGCTGGCAGACCAGCAGTGGGTGCAGTTCCGCCTGGCCGAGATGAAGACCGAGGTGGAGAGCCTGCGCGCACTGACCTACCGGGCCTGCGAGTTGTATGTGGCTGGGCAGGACGTGCTGGAGCTGGCCTCCATGGCCAAGCTCAAGGCGGGCCGCCTGGGCCGCCTGGTACCCGATGGCTGCCTGCAGTTCTGGGGGGGCATGGGCTTCACCTGGGAGAACAAGGTTTCCCGCATGTTCCGCGACAGCCGCCTGGGCTCCATTGGTGGTGGCGCCGACGAAGTCATGATGGGCATCATCGCCAAAACCATGGGCGTGGCCAAGCGGCCCACCCGCAGCTGAACCATTTTGTTTTTTGAGAGAGAAGTCATGTCCGTGTACGAAATAGCCGATGAAGATATTGCCCTGGTCGAAGACGCTGCGCGCAAATTTGTCCAGACCGAGGTAGCACCCCATCTGGGCGCCTGGGAAGAGGCCGGGGAGATTCCGCGTAGCCTGTACCAGCGCGCTGCGGAGATGGGGTGGCTGGAAATGGGCTACCCCGAAGAGTTTGGGGGCACACCCAGTCCGTGGAAGCTGCGCAATGCACTGACGATCGCGCTGGCACGTGCAGGCGGCAGTGGTGGCTTGATGGCCAGTCTGTTCAGCCACAACATTGGCTTGCCACCCGTGGTGCGCCATGGGTCGCCGGAATTGCAGCGCAAGGTCATTCCCGATGTGCTCGCGGGCAAGAAGATTGCTGCGCTGGCCATCACCGAACCGGGCGGCGGCACCGATGTGTCGGCACTCAAGACCACCGCGCGCCGCGAAGGCGATGAGTATGTGATCGACGGCGAGAAAGTCTTCATCACCTCTGGTGTGCGCGCCGACTGGCTGACGGTGGCCGTACGCACCGATCTGAAAAACAAGGGCCCCATGGGCATCTCCATGGTGATGGTTCCGGGCGACGCTGTCGGCTTGTCCCGCAGCCCTTTGAAGAAGATGGGCTGGTTGTGTTCGGACACAGCGCAGATCCGGTTTGACGGCGTGCGTGTGCCGGTGAGTAATCTGGTGGGTGAAGAGGGTTCGGGGTTCAAGATGATCCTGACCAACTTCAACGGCGAGCGCCTGTCGATGGCTGCGCTGTCGCTGGGCTTTGCCGAGGCCTGCTATGACGAAGCCCTGAGCTGGGCCCAGCAGCGCAAGACCTTTGGCACCGCGCTGATCGACCACCAGGTGATTCGCCACAAGTTCATGGACATGAAGATGCGCATCGAGTCCACCCGCGCCTGGCTCAATGCGGTTTCTGCCCGTGCTGACGCTGGCGACCGCGGCGACAAATCAGCCAAGGGCGCGGAATGGGTTGCACAAGTGTGCCTGCTGAAAAATCACGCCACGCAGACCATGCAGTTCTGCGCCGACCAGGGGGTGCAGATCCTGGGTGGCATGGGCTTCATGCGTGGCACCACCTGCGAGCGGGTGTACCGCGAGGTTAAGGTCATGATGATCGGCGGCGGCGCCGAGGAGATCATGAAGGAGTTGGCTTCCCGTCAGTTGGGTCTGTAACAATCCGGCATGCCTAAAACCAGCGCCAACCCCCTGTCCGGTCAACCCGTCGTCTTCGAGGAGGAGTTCGTCAAAGGGTTGACCCGGATTTTTGAAGAATCCATCACCTTCAACAAGGTGTTGGGGTTGAAGATCGATGCCATCACGCCAGAGCGTGTGGTGGCCCACATTGACATGCAACCGCAGCTGGTCGGGCACTACAGCTTCAACCGGATTCACGGCGGCGTGATCAGCGCGGGTTTGGATGCCATGGGCGGACTGGCTGTGATGGCGGCCATTGGTGCCCGCCACATGGATGAGCCACCCATGCAGCGTCTGCACCGTTTTTCAAAACTGGGAACGATTGACCTGCGCGTGGACTACCTGCGCCCGGGCATCGGCGAGCGGTTCGAGCTGCGGGCCGAAGTCATGCGCCTGGGGTCGCGCGTGGCCTCTACGCGCATGGAATTTCTGGGCGCGGACGGCAAGCTGCTGTCCACAGGTGCTGGCGCCTATATCGTGTCTTGAAGAGACCTACTTCTGCGTGCCGCTGGATGCTGGCGCGTTGGGGTAGTCGGATACCACCTTCCATTTTCCATCCAGGATTTGGGACATGCGTGATGTCTCGGTTCCGAAATGCTTGGTGGGCGAGAACGTGCTTTGCGTGCCGCCAAAAATATCGGGCGGGATGGTCATGGTGTCCATCGCCTTGATGAACGATTCCGTGCTCAGTTTGGGCCCCGCCTTGGTCGCTGCCTTGGCAAAGGTGTCCACGAAAAGGTAGCCGTAGATCGAAAGTACGGTCGGGTCTTCGTTGAACTTGGTCTTGTACTTGGTGGCCCAGAAGCGGATGGGTTGCGATGCATCGTCCAGGTAGGGTGTTTGTACCGTGTTCGTGGCATAAAACCCGTTCATGGCCGGGCCGCCCAGCCGGTGCACCAGTTCGGTGTAGGCCGCGTTGGAGCCCAGGAAGGTGGGGCTGTAACCCATCTTGCGTGCCGTGGCAATGGTGCCGATGGTCTCCCGGACGATGGTGCCCAGGACCACAAAATCACATCCGGAAGACTGCAGTTTGGCAACCTGCGATGAAAAGTCGGTCGCGCCACGCTTGTACGTGGTCTTTTCCGTGAACTCCATGGCGATGGTTTTCAGTCCGGCTTCTGCGCCACGCATGACCTCCAGTCCAAATTCATCGTCCTGATACAGCGTGCAGACCTTTTTGGCTCCTTTTTCCTTGACCAGTTTGGGGGCCGAGGTGCGCATCTGGTCGAAATAGCTGGGTCCGAACGCGTACTTGAGCCGGTTGAATGGCTCGTGCATTTCCTTGGAGGAGGTGATGGGCATGAAGTTGACGATGTTTTTCTCAAACAGCACCGGCATCGTGGCCAGGTTCTGGGCCGTGCCCAGATGGCCCACCATCATGAAGATCTTGTCCTGGTTGACCAGTTTCTGGGCCGCCAAAACGGCCTTCTTGGGGTCGTAGCCGGAGTCCTCGAAGATCACACGCAGCTTGCGGCCGTTGATGCCCCCCAGCTCATTGATTTCATCCACGGCCAGCTGCATTCCGAAGCGCGCCTGTTTGCCGAATCCGGCAATCGGGCCGGAAAGATCCTGAATGGACCCGATGAGGATTTCATCTTTGGTCACACCCTGCTGGGCATGGGCAAGGGATGCCGACAGGACCAGGGGGAAACACAGTGCAAGCAACTTCTTCATGGCGCAACTCCGTAACAACTAGAGAACTCAAAGAAGGAAGCGCGCACCATCCGGTGCGCGCCAGCAGGCAGGATTACTTTTTGGCGGGTGCCTTGGCTGCGGGTGCCGCGGCCGGCTTGGCGGTGCTGCCAAAGTAGTCCGAAACAGTCTTCCACTTGCCGTCCTGGATTTGGGACAGGCGGGAGGCGTCGCTGCCCAGGCGCTTGGTGGCGCTAAAGGTTTGCACGGCACCGCCAAAAAAATCGGGCTCAATGGTCAGGTTGTCCATGACCTTGATGAAGCTGTCGGTGGTCAGGTTCTTGCCAGCCTTGTTGGCTGCCACGGCA